>CAZNBR010000053.1:0-12779 GCA_964571315.1 uncultured Syntrophaceae bacterium | reverse complement strand
GAGTCCCAAAAGTACGAAAAACCTGCCCACTCAAAAGTTGGTGGTGGATTACGGAAACATTCTTCCCTTGACATTGAATACTATTTTTGAAATAGGAAAGAATGTTAGATGGGGGGATTCACTTCTATTTTTATTTTTCTGAAAGAACTGTAACGGTGAGCCGAAAGTTCTCCTTGCCTGCGGTGACGGCAGAAAAACATTTATATCCCTGGGCTCCGGGGTCCCGGAGAAAAACGTAAGCAACATTCGGGGGCTATCGTTACGGTAAGCTCTGTTGCACCGATTCTTTTGTACGATTTCTTTACAAGTCTTTTCCTGAGGCTGGTTCGCGCGCGATGGTGAATCAGAAAGTTTTGGGACGCTCTGGTATAAGTGAAACAGCAGCGACGCGAGGGCATTGCAAAGATGACGAAAGATCTCTACGGCACATCCACCAGAAAATCAAGGATCAACACAATAGACACACTGCGCCAGGGCTACCCTGCCAGGCAGCGGTCGTGGTTTGCGAATTATGAGACAGCACCAATAGCTCGGAAGGAGGGGCCCAATCGGTTTCATATGCAAGATGAGTGAATCGACCACCATATCCCCGGGCTATAGGCATAGGTTTCTCTTCCCATGCCGGGGAGAGAGGGGTGATTATAAAAAAAGGAGGAATCATCATGAAAAAAGCTCTGTTCGCAGGTAGTATCGTCGTATTGGCGGGGATTGTCCTGTTGGCCATGTTCAGTGTCGGGGGGACAGCCCTTGCCGCCGAGAAGGTGTACACATGGAAATGCCCGGCTCACTGGCCCGCGTCAAGTTCCTCGTACAAAGACAGCCTGCAGGTCGTCGCCGAACGTGTCAAGGAACGCACGAACGGCAGATTCATTATCGAGCCCTACCCGGCAGCTGCACTGTTCCCGGGCAAGGAAAACTTCAACGCCGTCAAGCGCGGGATGGTCCCGATGGCCGTCACCTCAGCCGCCTATGACCTGGCACAGGTCCCGTTGCTGAACGTGAACTCGGGGCTTCCGCTGAACTTCAGCGAGGTATGGGAGGCGGTATATTTTTACCAGTGGCTCGGCTTCGAGCAGATGGTGAAGGACGAGTTTGCAAAGCACGGCCTCATGTATTTTACCGACAAACTGTATCCCACCGAACTCTCTGTCAAAAAACCGGTTCGCACATTCGAGGATTTTAAGGGATTGAAAATACGTTCGTCGGGCGTCCTGCAGAAATACCTGACATCCATCGGCGCCGCCGCTTCCTACATTCCCGGCGGTGAGGTCTACACGGCCCTGGCCTCGGGGGTGATCGACGGTGCTCACTGGGGTGCCGTGCAGGGGAGCTTGAGCATGAAGTTTTACGAGATCAGTAAGTACCATCTGCGCCCGGCACTCAACATAGCGGCGACCGACTACTGGGTAATAAACAAAAAGGAGTTTGAAAAACTGCCCAAGGACCTGCAGGAGATCCTGGTCAAAACCCTCGAAGAAGAATTCTGGCTGCGCACTAATCAGTATCTGTACCAGGAAAATATTTCCCTGACCAAGATACAGAAAGACCTGGGAGTGGAACTGATCACACTCCCCCCCGCTGATTTTGCGAAGATGCAGGTTGCGGCCATGAAGCTATGGGGCGAGATAGCCCAAACATCACCTGAATGTGCAAAAGCGGTCGAGATGCTCACGGATTTCAACCGGCAGATGGGTCGGATCAAATAGAGTCGAGAGGCCGCCGCATCAGGGGTAGCCGAACCCTTCAACGCCTGCAACGGCAGGCTCATGCAAGACGCCAGGCCCGGCCTGTGACGGGGGATTGTATCCCTTCGGCACAGGAGGGCCGAGGCATCTCTAGTAATGGAGGAATTTGTGCGTAAATTGATAACAGTCCTTGATTTTGTCGACTCAATGAATGATTGGGTCGGCAGGGTGCTGTGGTTTGCAATCGTTATAATAACCTTTCTGGTCCTGAGTGAGGTTGTCCGCCGCTACTTTTTCAACGCCCCCACGGTTTGGGGTAATGAACTGACGCAACTTGTCTTCGCCGTGTACGTAATCCTCGCTGGCGGACATGTCATGCGCTGGGGAGGCCACGTGAATGTTGACATTCTCTATAACCGCTTCAGTGAAAGAACCCGGGCTATCGTTGATATCGTTACCTTTGTCATATTTTTTCTGTTTTGCGGAATGATGCTGATCTATGGCGGTTCTCTGACCTGGGAATCTCTTTCCATCTGGGAACGCTCTAATTCAGCCTGGTCTCCTCCCCTCTATCCGGTCAAGATGATGATCCCTCTCGGTGCTCTCTTGCTTCTGCTGCAGGGAACGGCCAAGCTGATCCGGGATATTCTGACGGCGGTGGGTGTCCCCACCGAAGTTACTGACGAAGGGAGGGCACTCTCATGAGCATTGAATGGTTGACTCTCCTCTTTTTCTCATCACTCCTGATCTTTCTGCTGCTCGGGCTTCCCCTCGGCTTCGTACTCGGGGGCATTTCTATCGTATTCATCTATTTTACCTGGGGGCCTCAGGCCTTCTACATGGTCGCGGCCCAGACCTGGGGGGCCATGAACAAGTTCACCCTTGTGGCCGTCCCACTCTTTATCTTTATGGCCATGATCCTGGAAAAATCGGGGGCCGCCAATGATCTGTACGATATGATGTACCTTTGGTTTGGCCCCTTGAGGGGAGGCCTTGCAATCGGCACCGCCGTCATCTGCGCTGTTTTCGCAGCCATGTGCGGGATAAGCGGAGCCGCCGTGGCCGCGATGGGGACCATCGCCCTGCCGTCCATGCTCCAGAAGAACTACGACAAAGACCTGGCGATCGGCTGCATCCTCTGCGGCGGCGGGTGGGGGATTCTCATTCCGCCGAGCGTGATCATGATTCTCTATTCCCTCATTTCGGGGGAGTCGGTTGGAAAACTCTTCGCCGGAGGTGTATTCCCCGGACTCATGCTCCTTGTGATGGTTTCCGCTTACATCGGTATCCGTTGTTTTTTCCAACCCCATTTGGGACCGGCCATTCCCCGCGAAGAACGAGCGGGCTGGAACGCCAAATTTCTAGCCCTCAAGGCCGTGATCCTTCCCCTCATTGTTGTCTTCCTCGTCCTGGGTTCGATCGTGGGAGGCGTCGCGACGCCGACGGAGGCCGCAGGTATAGGCGTCTTGGGCGCCATCATCTCGGCTCTGGTGTACCGGCGGCTTACCTGGCAGGTTACCTACGAAGCAGGGATTCGAACCATGCGTCTCACCGGGATGATTATGTGGATACTGTTCGGGGCCTATTGCTTCACCGCCGCTTATCAGGGAATGGGGGCAGCGAACCTGATCAAAGACCTGGTGGGATACATTCCCGGAGGGCGATGGGGCGTTATCATTACTATGCAGGTACTCATTTTCCTGCTGGCAATGGTGCTGGATCCGATGGGAATCATGATGATCTGCGTTCCCGTGTTTCTGCCGATCATAACAGCCTACGGATTTGATCCTCTCTGGTTCGGGATCCTCTTTACCATCAACATGGAAATCGGGTACATGACGCCCCCCTTTGGGTTCAATCTCTTCTATATGAAGGGGCTTGTTCCTCCGGGAATCTCCATGACCGACATCTACCGGTCGGCGATTCCCTACACGATCGTCTCGCTCGTGGGGCTCGCCATCGTCATGATTTTTCCGAAGATCGCGACCTGGCTGCCGAGCGTCGTTTTCGGGGAATAAGACCCTGTGGTAACCGCCTCGCATCATCTCCCGGAAGAGGGGTGCGGGGCGGAACAAAAAGCGCGGGGGCCGATTCTCCACATGTCAATTTCATATGAATGACCTCGAATTTTAAGTATTAAGAAAGGAACCACAGCGATGAATATTGGGAGACTGGCGGAAGACAATATCACAAGGTTCGGCGAATACGATTTTGTCTGGTTTGGAGGGCAGTGGCACACCAATGTCGAGATGAACCGCATCGCTAACAAGCTGGGCAATGCCTTAAAGGGCCTGGGGGTCAGGAAGGGAGACCGGGTCGGTGTTCAACTGCTCAACTGCCCCGAGCTCATGCAGGCATTTTTCGCCACCTTCAAGATAGGGGCGATCATGGTCCCCATCAATCCGTCGCTTCGCGTGGGCGAGCTTGCCTATCTTTACAAGGACGCGGGCCTGGTCGCCCTGATCAGCACTGCCGGCTACATCGACACCATCAGGGAGGCTCGCACGGGGGCAGAGCAACTGAAGTACATCATCATGACCGGGGGGCCGATCCCCGAGGATGCCATCTCCTATGACGCCATCATTGAGGGGGAGTTGGACGAACTGGTCACGGAGGACACGGACAACGACAATACGGCCGTCATGATTTACACCGCCGGCACCACGGGAAACCCCAAAGGCGTGATGCTGACGCACTATAACTGGTATACCCACGTTACGGGATATTACGATCTGGTCCTGCTGGATTCATGGGGTATCACGGCACGAGGGAAAATTCAGGAGCAGGATGCACGGCGGGGCACGGTGGCGGATCAGGAGATGGAGGTGTTCGGCGTCAGCCGGAACCGTGTCTCCCTCATCACGCTCCCCCTGTTCCACGGCTACGGTGTGTTCGCCCTGAGTCTTGAGTTCCTGACGGGAGGAAAGCTGGTTGTCATCAGGCGGTGGGATGCCGAAGAGGCGATGAGTGCTATCGAACAGTTCAAGGTCACGGATTTTCGCGGCGTGCCGACCATGTATATCCAGATACTGAACCACCCCGCCGCCCCCCGGTATGATTTAAGCTCTCTGCAGACCTGCATCTGCGGTTCCGCGCCGATGCCGCTGGAGGTGGCCCGACAGTGGCAGGAGCGTTACGGGACCGATATCTGGGAGGGGTACGGCCTCAGCGAGGCGACGACCGTCAACTGCGGCAACGTGGCAGGAAGACGGCCCCCCAAATACGGCTCCATCGGCAAATGCTACCAGAAGTGCAATACGATCAGGATATTCGACGAAAATGACAAGGAGCTCCCCCGGGGGGAGATCGGAGAGATCGTCATCAAGGGCCCCGGCGTCATGAAAGGGTACTGGAACAAGCCGAAGGAGACGGCCGAGGCGCTCCGGGACGGCTGGCTCCACACCGGCGATGTCGGATACATGGACGAAGACGACTACCTCTACATAACGGACCGGAAAAAGGACCTGATCATCCGGGGCGGGGAGAACATCTACCCGAAGGAGATAGAAAACATCCTGCACATGCACCCGGAGGTCCTGGAGGCGGGGGTGATCGGCGTTCCCGACCCGGTGTACGGAGAGGTGGTCAAGGCGTTTGTCACCCTCAAGACCCCCGGCTCGGTCTGCGAGGAGGATATCCTGAACTTCTGCCGGGAGCACCTCCCCACCTTCAAGAGACCGAAGGCGATCCAGTTTATGGACGAACTCCCCAAGAGCGCGCTCGGAAAAACATTGCGCAGAGAGCTGAGAAAACTGGGGTAGAGGGACGCTACTCGTGCATGACGAAAGCTACCGCAAACTGGCAAAGGTCCTGGACACCCTCCCTAATGGGTTCCCGGCAACAGAAAGCGGCGTCGAGATCAAACTCCTGAAAAAGATCTTTACGCCGGAGCAGGCCGATCTCTTTTGCAAGCTCCGGTTGACCTTTGAAACCGCCGGGCAGATCACCGATCGAACAGGCCTCCCGGGGGAAGGCCTGGAAGAGATGCTGGGCACCATGGCGGAGCGGGGACAGATTTTTATGATCGAACTGGGGGACACCCGGTTCTTCAGGATGCTTCCCTGGGTTTTCGGGATCTACGAGTTCCAACTGAACCGCATCGACAAAGAGTTTGCCGAACTGAGCGAAGAGTTTTTCCCCGTCTATTCCCGACAATTCGCTTCCCAGAAACCGCAACTCATGCAGACACTCGCTATCGAAGAGACCATCCCCGCCCACCAGGAGGCCCTGCCCTATGAAAAGGTCTCGGCGATCATCGACAGCAATCAGTCGTTCCGCGTCAGCGAATGCATCTGCAAAAAGGAGCAGGGGCTGCTGGGGCACCCCTGCGACAAACCGCTGGAGGTCTGTCTGGCAATCGCCCCCGTCCCCGGGGTCTTCGATGACTCCCCGGGCGGCCGGGTCATCTCAAAGGACGAGGCCTATGAGCTTCTGAACAGGGCCGAAGAGGCGGGCCTCGTTCACCTTACGATGAACGTGCAGGTCGGTCAGATTTACATCTGCAATTGCTGCAAATGCTGTTGCGGTGTCCTGCGGTCCATCACCGAACTGGGTATCCCGGCCTCTCTCGTCATCAATTCACATTATTACGCCGAAATCGATCCCGATGCGTGCACCGGCTGCGGGCTGTGCGCTGACGAACGGTGCCAGGTGAACGCAATCGCTGAAGAGAATGGCGACTACCGGATCGCGCCGGAGAAGTGTATCGGCTGCGGGCTGTGCATCAGCACCTGCCCCGCGGATGCCATCCACCTGGTTCACAGAGCCCCGGGCAGGATTGAGACGCCCCCCTTCACGGAGGATGACTGGTATGCGGAGCGGGGCCGACTGCGGAGGGTTGACTTCTCCGAATTCAAGTAAAATCCCGCACCGTCTTGTGCGGTCATTATTTCATTGACACACGGGGCCGTTCATCTTATATCCAACCGTCAAAAAACACTGCCGTATCGGGGCATTGTCACCATGAGGAGTATAGCAATCCTCGGCAATCTGTGTTCGTCCCGTTCATGGCCCGATAATGTGGTGAAGCGCCATGTTTGATTTTGAGAGAGGAAAGATCCGATTTATCCGTGGCGGGAGGTATCCCACCTGCCACTCCGTCTTCATTGATGATGAGATCCGTGCCGTCATCGATCCGGCGAGCGACGAGGGCAAGCTCCTGACGATTCACCGACAGCGCCCGATTCAGGTCATCATCAACAGTCACTGCCATGAGGATCACTTCCTCTTCAATTCCCGTTTTCCGGATGCCGCCCTCTGGGTCCCCACACTGGAAGCGAACGGTTTCAGAAATATCGAAGCCTTCTTCGATCAATTCTATGAATCCGGGGATATCGATGAGGAAGCCAGGGCCGCGTGGGACAGATTCTTTACCGAGGTCGTCCAATATCAGCCCCGGGAACCCGACCGGTTGCTGGAGGATGGAGAGATCCTCGTCTTTGGTGAAACCCGGGCCCGGGTCCTGCACACCCCCGGGCACAGCCCCGGGCACCTGTCCTTTCACTTTCCCGAAGAGAAGGTCCTGTATCTGGCGGATCTGGATCTGGTGAAATTCGGCCCCTATTACGGCGACAAGGGATCCAGCATCGATGATACGATCGCATCCCTCCGACGGGTGGCCGCTATCGATGTGGATGTATACCTGGTGGCCCACGGCAGAAAGGGGGTCCTCGACGGTGACCCGGCGCACATCCAGCGGTATCTGGACGTCATTAACACCAGAGAAGAGAGGCTGCTGACCCTGCTGGAATCGAGGCCCAGAAACCTGGACGAGATAACCGCGGAGGGAATCATCTATGGCGGCCGCAGCCTTGCCGACGGGGCATGGGAACTGACCCTGAGCGAAAGGATGATGATGGACAAGCACCTCCGGCGCCTTGAAGGTCTGGGAAGCGTCCGACAGGAGGACGGCATCTACTGCCTGGCGTAGGGGCGGAGCACACACTGCTCCTGCAGAGCGCGCATTACGCAATGGCTTTACCGCACTGAGGAGTCACGCAATGAACGTGTACGAAGAGCTCAGACAAATCCTCGACACACACCCCTCGGGGGCCCCGAAGTCAGAGGCCTTTGACGAGATACTGAAAACCCTCTTCACCCCCGAAGAGGCGGCGCTCGCCGTCTGCATGAGCTTCAGGCCGAAGGCCGCCGAGACCATAGCGGAGGCGGCCTTTCTCCCCCCTGATACCGCGAGGGATATGCTCGAATCCATGTGCAAACGCGGCGTCATCTTCTCCCGTGACAAAAAGGGGCTGCGCTTATACGGTCTCCTGCCGACCATACCGGGGCTCTTTGAATTCCCCTTTATGAGAGGCGAGACAAGCCCGATGCACAAGAAACTGGGCAGGCTCTGGGAGGAGTATCACCAGGAGGCCCTGGGGGACGCGTTCAGCGGGAATCCCTCCCCCGCGATGCGGGTCGTCCCCGTTGAAAAATCCCTCGCCTCCGAGACACACGTCCACCCCTATGAGGACGTTGCCCGCCTGATCGAAAACACGGACTACCGGGCGCTCACAAACTGCGCCTGCCGGGTCAGTCTCAAAAGATGCGACACCCCCCTGGAGGTCTGCATGGCGTTTGGCGATCTGGGCAGGTTTCTCGTGGAACGGGGCTTTTCCCGTGAAATCAGCAGGGAAGAGGCGATGAGGGTACTCGATATCTCCGAGGAGGCGGGGCTCGTTCATACCAGCAACAACAGCGCGGACAGGGCAAATCTGATCTGCAACTGCTGCCCCTGCTGCTGCACCATCCTGCGAGGCAGGACAGAACTGGGCAATCCCCATGCCTTTGCCACCAGCGCTTACGTGGCACGTATCAGCGCCGACGACTGCACCGGATGCGGTATCTGTGCCGACGAGAGATGTCCCATGGGAGCGATCGAGATCAGAGATGGCGTGGCGGTCCTGACACCCGGGAAATGTATCGGGTGCGGCCTGTGCGTCTCGGGGTGCCCTGTTGACGCGATCGAACTGGCAGGGCGGGATCACCCCCCGGCAATCTTCGATACCGCCCAGGAGATGGGGATGAAGATGGCCGAGGAAAAGGGGAAGCTTGAAGCCTTTATCAGGGTGCTACAGCGATAATCCCACCGTACGACTATAATCCGAGGAACTGGATCGCCAGCCCGCACAGACAGATGGACCCGCCCGCCAGGGCGTGGGTGTACGGTTCCACTTTTTTCATGGGGATAAGGTTGATTCCCCACATGGATGCCATGACAATGCTGAGCATCGTCAGGATGGTCACTCCGCCGAATACGGCCGCCACCAGCAGCAATCCCCAGAGACTCCCCTGTGCCGCGGGATACATGAGTATCGGTATCAGCGGCTCGCAGGGACCCAGCACGAAGATCGTAAAGAGGACCCAGGGGGTCAGGTTTGCCGCATGGTTCTCTTCATGAACGTGCGCATGCTCTTCGGTATGCACATGGGTATGCGTGTGGACCCCTCCATTCGCGTGGGCATGAACATGCTCATGCGGTTTGGTCTTCACCGCCCTGCGCATCCCCCACACGAAATAGACCAGGCCGAACGCAATAAGCGCCCATGCCGCAAGATTGCCGCGAAACGATTCCACTCCCTCCAGTTGAGTGACGGCAATTCCCAGGGCAACACCTACCAGACCCAGCAGCACGGAGCTTCCCACATGACCGATCCCGCACAGAACGGTTATCACTGCGGTCCTGATCATCGACCAGTTCCTCGCCTTCCCCATGACGATGAAGGGCAGATAGTGATCTGGACCAAACAGCGTGTGAAAAAAACCGATGGAAGCGGCGGTGATAAGCAGAATCATCAACTCCTGGGACATATCATACCCCCCCTTCATCCCGGCCAAACGTGTCTACCTCTTTGTTCAGCCAGTCGATCCATTTCTCGATCCCCGCTCCGGTCTTGCAGGATACCTCCAGGATGGTGATCTGGGGATTCAGTGCCAGGACCCGTTTTTTCAGAGCGGCCATGTCGAAGTCGCTGAGGGAGAGATAGTCGATCTTATTGACCAGGAGGAGATCGCATATGGAGAACATCAGGGGGTACTTGAGGGGTTTGTCATCCCCCTCGGGGATGCTCAGGATCATCACGTTCTTGTGGGCCCCCGTGTCGAATTCCGCGGGGCAGACCAGGTTCCCCACGTTTTCGACGATGAGCAGATCGAGCTGCTCCACAGCCATGGCATCGATCCCCTGGGTGACCATGGTCGCGTCGAGGTGGCAGAATCCCCCCGTCCTGAGCTGGATGGCGGGAATGCCCCGGGCAGCGACCTTTTCCGCATCAACCGTGGAATCGATATCCGCTTCGATAACGCCCAGCCGCACCGAGTCCCTCAAGCCTTCGACCGTGCGGAGGATGAGGCTGGTCTTCCCCGACCCCGGAGAGGACATGAGATTCACGAGCATCGTCTTCGTCTTCCGGAGGCGCTCCCGGACCTCGTCGGCCTGCTTGATATTGTCGGAAAGGATTTCCTCCTTCACCTCTATGAGCCGTATAGCATCCCCCACTACTGCACCTCCATCTCCTTGATATAGTATTCTCTCCCGGAAAGAAGCGTGCCGCCCCCCGCCCCGCAGGCGGGACAGGCAAGCTTGCCTATTCGTGCCGTCTGTGCCTCATAGGACGCACCGCAGGCACTGCACTGCATCATAACGGGCGTCCTTTCGATCTTCAACTTCGCCCCCTCCGCGATGGTGTCCTTGCTCAGGTAATCGAAATACCGCTGAATCCATTCATCTTCGAGGTCGCTGAGCCTGCCGATCTGCAGGCGGATGGTCACCACCTTCCGGACGCTCTGCCCCTCGGCGTGTCTCAGCACAATCTTCAGAATGCTCTCGGTGATGGGGAGCTCATGCATATCCGTATCCTTCCCGCTGCAAGTATCGGTCCGTCTTTCTCGATCAGCCGTGAAGCGTCTGGACGCCCCCTGTTTCTCCACGCAGGTCATACTATATCATTGAAGAGATATTTCAAGATTTTACTTCGCCGGCGCGAAGATAACCGGACGAATCGTATCGCTCCCCCACCCCCTTTTCCTTTGCCCTTGACACAAATCCTTTTTTTTCCGATACTCACCCCACTACACGAGGAAGGGGGAGCAGACACATGGCAGACATGACGCTGTGCCGGCAGTTGGCTGAGGGGGTTGGTGCGGGGGAATCTCCTTTGATTCCGAAGATATTTGAGGCGCTTGTCAATGACGACGAGGCGAAAGTCCTGCTCGCAGCGGCACCACCGGCAACAGCGGGAGAGCTCGCCTTGAAAACGGGGCTCTCCGGGGACACGATCACCGCCATGATGGACTCTCTGTTCCAGAGGGGGCTCATATTCAAATCGAAAAAGGGCGAGGAGATGAAGTATTATCGCGTGAAGAGCATCCCGCAGATGCACGACTCCACCTCCCTTACCCCCGGCATATCGAGGGACGTCCTTGATCTCTGGAAGACGTACATGCAGACGGAATGGCCGGAATACGGCCGGAAAATCATGGATTTCCTCCCCGGCTCCATCATGCGGGTGATCCCGGTCAACGAGAGCATCGAACCGGAATCGCGCGTACTCGCCTATGACGATGTGATCAAGATTATCGAGAATGCCCGAACCCTGAGCGTCACGAAGTGCTCATGCCGAGTTATCGACGGCGCCTGCGGGAAACCGCTGGAGGTCTGCATGCAGGTGGATCGCGCGGCCGAATACAACATAGAGCGCGGGACGGGACGGGCCCTGTCCAAAAGCGAGGCCATCGACATACTGGTAATGTGCGAGGAAGAGGGCCTCGTGCATACCGCCGACAACCGCCAGGTCGTGGGCCATGTGATCTGTAATTGCTGCAGGGACTGCTGCCTGAACTGGCCCATCATGACGGGTCCCAAAAAGTGGGTCGCCCCCAGCCGCTTTGAGGCCGTGGTGGACCCCGATTTGTGTACGGGCTGCGAAGCCTGTCTGGAGCGATGCTTTTTCGACGCCATTACCGTGGATGACGATCTGGCCGTCGTGGACACGGAAAAATGCCTGGGTTGCGGCGTGTGCACCGTCACCTGCCCCACAGAGGCACTCCGGCTGACGGAGACCCGGGCCGCCGATTTCGTTCCGGCCTGATCCCCACACTGTTTCGACCACATCCAACGGAGAGACACGTATGTTCGGAGGGGTCGGGGGCACGGTGCCGCAATGGACTCCTACCTATTTTTCCCCTTCCCCCGCATCCACTTCTCCACCGTGGATGCGATCTCCGGCAGGGCCTTCTGCGTCGCGTCGATCCCCGCCTGCATGACCTGCTTTTTCCGGGTGAAATCGAACACTCCCACACTCCCCAGGGCCGGCGTGATGAGGATGTCGGCATCCTTCTTCCTGAAGACCGTGTTCTCGTTAAACATGATGTACACGGACTGGAGGATCACGTCGAAGATATTCGTGATGTTGAAGTTCGTCACGTTCTCGCCAATGTCCACGGCGATCACGATGTCCGCTCCCATCTCCCGCGCGACCGAGATGGGGATATTGTCCACCACGCCACCATCAACGAGCAGCCTGTCCTGATATTCCACGGGCTGGAACACCCCCGGGATGGCACTGCTCGCCCGGACCGCCTTGGCGATCGATCCCTTCCGGAGGACAACCCGCGTTCCCCTGTTCAGGTCCGTGGCAACGGCCGCGTACGGCAGCTTCAGCTCTTCGATCTTCTCGACGGGGATCTTGGCCTTGACGAAATTCTCGAGCTTGTCCCCCTTCACGGTACCCATGCCCGTCAGCGCCGTTATCAGGCCATAGTCCAGGAGGTGTTCCTTCTCCAAGGCAAAGGCCGTCCATTCCAGATCGAAGCTGTTCAGGTCGGAGGCGTAGATCGCGCCGATGAGGCTCCCCACGCTCGTGCCCACCACCATATCGATGGGGATGCGCCCCTGTTCCAGCGCCCGGATTACACCCACGTGGGCAAAGCCCCGCGCCGCCCCGCCGCCGAGGACCAGGGCGATTTTGGGCCGGTCGGGCCGGTCAAGGATCTGGGCAAAGGACTGCGGGCCCGTTGTGCCCCTGCAGGAGACCATCAGGGCCGCCGTAAGAAACAGCAACAGCAGTCTGCCGCTTTTCATGGCTACCACTCCTT
>CAZNBR010000052.1:0-12978 GCA_964571315.1 uncultured Syntrophaceae bacterium | reverse complement strand
ACTTATAATTATTCCATATTGTATTTTTTTAATTGCTCGGTATGCCCCAAGTACGCCGAGCGGATAGGGCGTGTACAGAAGTGAGTAAAATACAGAGGGAGGATTGACAGTGGAATTTAAATATGACGTGAGGGATTTGCAGTTTATTCTGAAGGAATGGCTTCCCATGGAGGAGGTCCTGGCCTGTGATCGTTTCAAGGATAACTACGGTTTGGATGATGTTGATATGTACCTGAACGAGGGGTACAAGGTGGCGCGCGAGGTGGTCAGTCCGATCAATGCCGAGGGGGACAAGATCGGCGCTGTTTTAAAGGACGGTGTGGTGACGGCGCCCCCCGGGTATGCGGATGTATACAAGTTTCTCCAGGAAAACGGCTGGGGGTCCACGAGCGAATGCGTCGAGCTGGAGGGCGGGATGCCGCTGAGCCTCTACAAGGCCATCTTCGAGATGAATACGGCGGCCTGCCCTGCCATCATGTCATATATCAAGCTGACGAGCGGCGTGGCGAATCTCCTCATCGAGTTCGGCGAGGAAAAGGACAAGGCCCTCTTTCTGCCCAAGCTCCTCAGCGGCGACTGGCAGGGGACGATGTGTATTACCGAACCGAATGCCGGTTCCGATGTGGGTGACTCCACGACGAAGGCCTTTCCGACGGACGATCCCGCGATCTGGAAGATCAAGGGGACCAAGATGTTCATCACCGGCGGGGACGCGGGTACCTGCGAGAACACGATTCACATGGTCCTGGCGCGGCCCGAGGGGGGAGCTCAGGGATCACCCGGTCTCGGCCTGTACATCGTCCCCAAGTTCCGGGTGAATGCGGACCAGTCCCTGGGCGAGTTCAACGATGTGATAACGGTAGGGATCGAACACAAGATGGGGCTGAAGGCCCAGGCGACGGCGTTGCTCAATTTCGGCGAGAACGACGATTGCTACGGTATCCTCATGGGGTCCATGCCTGACGAGAAGGGACGGTCCAGGGGACTGGGCATGATGTTCAACATGATGAACGAGTCACGGATCGGCACGGGACACAACTCCAACACGCAGGCCGCGGTGGCCTACTCCTTCGCCTCACGGTATGCTACGGAACGTATACAGGGGAGGCCTTTCGGCGATGCGAAGGCCGAACGGGTTCCCATCATCAAACATGAGGACATCAGGCGGATGCTCCTGGATATGAAGGCCGTCACCGAGGGTGTCAGGGCCATGATCTTCAAGGGCTTCTACTATCTCGATATAGCCGGAAACTCAGCCGACAAGGAAAAAGCCAAGGCCTGTGCCGGTCTGGCTGCGGTGCTGACACCGCTGGTCAAGGGTTACGGGAGCGAGGTGAGCCTCGGCGTGATCGCGGAGGCGATGCAGGTCCTGGGCGGCGTCGGCTATACCACTGAATATCCCATCGAGCAATCGATGCGCGACTCGAAGATCCTGACCATCTGGGAAGGGACCACCTTCATCCATGGGAACGACCTGGTGGGGCGTAAGATGAGGATGGAAGGAGGGGCCCCCTTTACCAGCTGGATGGCCACCATCAAGGACTTTATCGATACAAAGGGAGGCGCGCCCGGTTTCACGGCAGAGATAGGTCGGCTTCAGAAGGCCTATGACTGTGCCGCGGAGATACGCGCCCTTTACGGAACATGGTACGCCAATATGGATGAAAAGAAGGAATTTATTCCCCTCAACGCGGTCCGGGTGATGACGATATGCGGCCAGATTCAGGTGGCCCAGTGCCTACTTGAGCAGGCGGTGATCGCCGCAGGAAAGCTTGCGGATCTCCCCGTAGACCATTTCGACCGCCCCTTCTACGAGGGGAAGGTGGCCAGCGGCCGATACTATGCCAACCAGGTTCTGCCCACCACCTTTATGCTGACCGAGATGATCAAGAGCGAGGACCGGACCTGCCTGGACTGCCCGGAGGAGGCCCTTATTGTCAAATAGATCATGTATCTGGGGACCTGTTTTTTGATAGACGATAAAACTTTTGAATAAGGAGTTGCCTAGCATGAAAGAGATTTATCTTGTTGATGGTGTCAGGACCGCCGTAGCGCGCGCGGGAAAGAGATCATGGTTTACGAATGTCCGGGCCGATGACCTCGCGGTACAGGTCATCAACGAACTGATTCGGAGAACCGGTCTGGAAGATAAGAAGGATCAGATCGATGATGTCATCCTGGGCGGAACCGCCCTGATGGATGATATGGGAGCGAACATCGGTCGCTATGCGGGCATCATGGCGGGCCTTCCCTACAGCGTACCGGGGTGTACCATCGATCGTTTCTGCGCCTCGGGATTACAATCGATCGCGAATGCCTTTGCGGCCATCAATATGGGGTGGATGGATCTGATTGTTGCGGGCGGCGTACAGCACATGACCCATGTCCCTATGGGGACGGGATCATCCCCCAACCCAAGGCTCGGGGAATTCTGCGACCCCCGCATGGTATCGATGGGCTACACGGCCGAGATGGTGGCCCGGGATTTCAATATTACCAAGGAGAAGCAGGATCAGATGGCCGTGGAAAGCCATGCAAAGGCCCACAAGGCCACTGTTGACGGTCTCTTCAAGGCGGAAATCCTCCCCATCGAGGCGGATGTCCCCACGAAGGACGGCGGCACGGAGCGGATGGTGGTCGATCGTGATCAGGGCATCCGGCCTGAGACGACGATGGAGACCCTCGCGACGCTCCCCACGGTATTCATGGATGACGAGAAGGCGACCGTTACGGCCGGAAACTCCAGTCAGGTCAATGATGCCGCCGCCTGCGTCCTGGTAGCCAGCAGGGAAAAGTGTGACGAACTGGGGCTGAAACCGAAACTGAGGCTGATCGACTATGCCGTCGTGGGCGTTGATCCCAAGTATATGGGGATCGGGCCCTCCGTCGCGATCCCGAAGGTCCTGGAACACGCCGGCATGACGATGGACCAGATCGATTTGTGGGAGGTAAATGAGGCCTTTGCGTCCCAGGCCGTCTACTGCACGGAGAAACTCGGGATCCGCGACCACGAACTGCTCAATCCGCGGGGAAGCGGGATTTCACTGGGACATCCCCTGGGATGCACGGGGACCAGAATTGCCGTTACTCTCATGCACGAGATGTCCTGCTATGGTGTCCGGTATGCCGTTGAGAGCATGTGTATCGGTCACGGCCAGGGGGCCGCGGCGATCTGGGAGTGGGTCGGATAATGCTGTTCGTCCTTTCGGCGGCAGGCTGTGTTCATTCTGATTCCAATAGTTCCGCTGGTTCAGCCAATAGCATGGCAGAGATACGGCAGGGAGATACGAACCGTGCGGCCGCTGTGAACCATGACCTGTTCATGGAACCCGTCAAGAACCGAGGGTTGTGACAAAGGTTGAAATATAGTATATAGCGAACCGAAATATACGGGAAAGGAGCGAATCTATGGCAAAGGAATTATCGCTGGAAGAGATCAGGAAGCTTGTGGGAACGGAGGTGTACGTTTCCGGCTGGAAGGAAATCGGACAGGATCAGATCAATCAGTTCGCCGACGCCACGTCGGATCACCAGTGGATCCATGTCGATCCGGAAAGGGCGGCCCAGGGGCCGTTCGGGACCACCATCGCCCACGGGTTTCTGACCCTGTCGCATATTCCTTTTTTCAGTTACCAGGGCGCCGTTGTGCCCGGGGGGGCGAAGATGACGATCAATTACGGCCTCAACAAGGTCAGGTTCCTCAATCCGGTTGCCGTGGGTTCAAAAATACGGGACCGGATCGTTCTGGCAAACGTGGAGGAACAGAAGGGGGGACGGATTCTCATAACGACGACTCATACGATTGAGATCGAGGGACAGGAGAAACCTGCCTGTATCGCCGAGTCCCTTGGGCTGGTCTTTGTCTGAAACGTGCTAAAAAAAGGAGAAAAAATGAGAACAAAAGAGCAGTATCTTGAAGGTCTGAGCAAGATGAAGAGGAACCTTTATTACAACGGTGAGAAGATCGGCCGTGACAATGAAGATTTCACCCCGAGTTACAATATTATGGGAACTACCTTTGAACTCGCCGCGAAACCGGAATACGAAGACCTCCTGACGGCCACATCTCACCTGACCGGTGAGAAGATCAACCGGTTTACGCATATCCACCAGAACAAGGAGGACCTGCACAAAAAACAGGACATGACCCGTCTGTACTGCCAGGCCGTGGGTGGCTGTGTCCAGCGGTGCATGGGTGTCGATGCGGCAAATGCCATCTATACCGTCTCCTACGAGGCGGACAAGTCAAACAAGGGAACTACCCGGTATCACGAGAATTTCAAGAAATGGCTCGAGCGATTTCAGACGGAAGACCTGGTGGGATGCTGCGCCCAGACCGATGTCAAGGGTGACCGGATGCTGCGTCCCCACCAGCAGCCAGATCCCGACTCCTACGTCCATGTGGTCGAAAGGAACAAGGACGGCATCGTTGTCAGCGGCGCCAAGGTCCACATCTCGGAATCGGCCATCGCCGATGAGATCCTCGTGGTCCCGACGCGGGCCTTATTGGAAGGTGATAAGGACTATGCCGTATCATTTGCCATCCCCGGTGACTGGGACGGTCTGAAGCATCTGGTGACAATCCATAACTTCCGGGACCGGAAACATTTTCCCAAGGGATTCAATGGCGGGAGCAACGACTCCTACCTGATATTCGACAACGTCTTCGTCCCGTGGGACCGGGTCTTTTTGTGCGGCGAATACCAGCATGGCGGACTCCTGGCGCTCCTCTTCGCCCTCTTCCACCGTCACAGCTACTCGGGCTGCAAACCGGCCCTGGGAGACTTGATGCTGGGGGCCTGCGCCCTGGCCGCCGATGCCAACGGCATCAGCAAGGCCAAACATGTCCAAGGAATATTCGCTGAGATCATCAAGATAAGCGAGCTGGGGTACGCCGCGGGATTTACCGCCTCCGAGCTGGGAAAACCTGAAGTGTTCATGCCGGGGAAGGGCTTTGTCCCGTACGGGCCGGGGAACTATATCCCCCACTCCATTTACGCCAATGTGGGACGCTGCCTGACCGGTGAAGCCGTCTTCCACGAGATGGAAATGCTGGCCGATATTTCGGGAGGTATTCCCGCCACCTTCCCCTACGAAGCTGAATTTGTCAATCCCGAGACGGCCGAGTTCGCCAAGAAATACATCACCCGAAGCTCTAAAATGTCCCCGGAGAATCAGGCACAGCTGTGGCGTCATGTCGGCGACCTGGCCTGCTCCGGCAAAGGGGGCATTGCAAACTTCGGTGCGCTCCATGGCGGCGGATCTCCCCGTATGGAAACCATTGCCATCACGACCCAGTACGATATCGAGGCCCGTAAGGATATCGTGCGGAAGGTAGCCGGGATGACGAAGGATTGATGCATCGACATCGATTGTAGAGAGAACAGGGCTGCAACCGTGCAGCCCCGTGCCGATGATGCGGATCGTGGAACTCATCAGGACTTCTGAAACATCCGAAGAGACGACCGTTCTTGTCGAAGAGATCTGCCAGTCCCTGGGGAAGGAAACGATTCGCGTCAACCGCGATGTTGCCGGTTTTGCCCTGAACAGGATCAATTACCCCAGCACGGTTGAGGCGATCAGGCTGGTTGAAGCGGGTGTGGTGAGCGTGGAGGACGTGGATAAGGGGATGCGGCTCGGTTTCGGACGGCCCATGGGCCCCTTTGAGACCTCCGACATGGCCGGCCGAGATGTGGCCTACAACGCCTATAAGGCCGTCTACGAAGATACGGGGGATGAAAAGTTCCCGCCCCCCCGAAATCTTCCGTAAAAAGGTGGAGCGGGGCGAACTGGGGCGCAAGACCGGCATCGGCTGGTATCGCTACGATGAGAAGGGAAAGAAACTAGGGCCGGCGGACCTGCCGGAATAGCTCTGCCGTTTATAACGCGCCTCGTACGCGGTGCTGAGTTTACGGGCAGAGACATGGTTTTTACAGGACAGGAGAATCTATATGAGCGAACAAGTTGTCAACTATATCATCGAAAATGAGATTGCCGTCTTAACGATCAACAACCCCCCCATGAACCCCCTGATCGTTGCCGTCAGAGAGCAGCTTTCGGCGATCATGAGTGAGCTTGCCGGGAGGTTGGATGATGTCAAGGCGGTTATCCTCACGGGAACAGGAAAAGCCCTCGTTGCCGGCGCTGGGCTGATGGGAGGGGGATCGCCCAGGTCTGTGCGCAGGCGAGGTATGAGGTAACTGTTCGCGACCTGACCGAGGAATCATCGAGAAAGGACTACAGTCGGTCCGGTGGGCAAGTTGGTGGAAAAGGGGAAGGCCCAGTTCCTCGGTAAGGAAACGATTCGTCTCATCTGCTCGCATCAACCGTTCGCAATCATTGGATATCGTCTCCTGGGCGGGGCGCGTTCCGGTTGCGATTTGATTTACGAAAGGTTTGGTAAAGATGAAGGATGAGGAAAAAAGTAATGATCAGTGGGCGAGTGAGACAAAAGCATTGCGCCGACGGATTGAGGAGCTTGAACAGGCATTGCACCGTGAGGACTTGCGGGGAAGGAGGGAATTGGAATCGAGTGAGGATAAGTATCGGATTATCCTTGAAAATATGGAAGAGGCCTACTTTGAACTCGATCTTACCGCAAATATAACATTCTTCAATGCTGCAATGGTGGAGATGCTGGGTTACCCGGCGGAAGAGCTGGTGCACATGAACTACCGCGATTATGTCCTTCCGGAGACAAAGATCAAATTATTTAATATCTTCAATAAAATTTATCGAACGGGAGAGCCAGCGGAGGTATTCGAGAACCAGGTCATCAGAAAGGATGGTACCAGACGGTTCCGCGAACTATCGGCCTCCCTGATCCGGGATTCGTCGCAGAATCCGATCGGATTCAGGTGCCTAGCGCGGGATGTTACCAAGCGAAAGCTGGCTGAAGAGGCCCTGAAGAAAAAGGAAGAAGAACTGGCGGGAAAGTCCGCCTCCCTTGTAGAGTCCAATTCAGCCTTGAAGGTCCTGCTGAAACAGAGGGAGGAGGACAAGGTAGACCTTGAGAGAAACGTGCTGTCGAACGTCGGGGAAATCATTATGCCGTACGTCGAAGGATTAAGAAAAGGCCAGCTGACCGCCAATCAGAGCGTCTGTATTGATACGATCGAAGCCAACCTGGCAAATATCATTTCACCCTTCCTGCGCAATATAACGTTAAAACACTTTCATCTTACCCCCAGAGAGCTTCAGGTGGCCACCCTTGTCAGGGAAGGCAGAACCACGAAAGAGATTGCCGAATTATTAAATATGTCCCCAGGGACAATAGATTTTTATAGAAACAGCATCAGAAAAAAATTCGGGTTAAATAACAAGAAGGTCAATCTCAGATCCTACCTGTTGTCTCTCTCGTAGGTAATATATAATTTTTACCTATATATTACCTATAAATTTTCTATATTGCATTTTGGGGATTGCCCTGTATGCTCCAAAAGGCCAGACGGATAGGATGACAGGAATCTTGAATCTTGATTGTTTCTGTCACTCTTAGGGGGGTAGTGGCTTGTAAAAATAAGCTGCTGCTAAGATAGATAAGCGAGATAGATAGATCACAGGAGGGAAAGGCTATGTTTAGAAGATTGTTAGTGTCGGGTTTTACATTTTTTGTAGCATGTTTCCTTATCGCAGGATTCGGAACGAGTAATGTAGCATGCGCAAAAACAACGTATCTTAAAGTAGGTGCCGGCCCCGTAGGTGGATATTGGTTTCCCCTTGCAGCAACGCTTTGTTCACTTGTTACCGATCAAGTGCCGGATACCAAGGCTTCCCCGACGGTGGGAGGATCAATTGGTAATCTTAAGGGGTTAGAACAAGGCAAACTTCAGATAGGGTGCGCTCATAGTTTTAACGTCCTTGATTCGTACCTTGGCCGGACGCCTTTTGAGAACAAGAATCCTAAGCTCAGGGCGCTTGCCAGTATGTACATCGCGCCGCTTCAGATTATTGTCAAGAAAAAAGACAACATAAAGGTTCCCGCGGATTTGAAAGGACGTTCTTTCAGTCCCGGTAAAAAGGGGATGGGGGGAGAAGTGCTTTTCCATAATATTCTGAAGTTCTATGGTATGGACTACAAAGATATGGGGCAACTGAGTTATCTTGGCTATTCCGACGGCGCATTAACGATGAAGGATGGCCATATCGATATTTATGCCGCCCTGACAAGTGCTCCGAGCGCCAGTTTCATGGATGTTGATGTGGTTGATCCGGTCACGTTATTTGATGTCGGAGATAAATGCAGAGAGGAATTGTCAAAAAAACTGGGCGTCGCGGTGACCGAGGTATCAGGAGATGCTTATAAAGGCATGGAAGGCAAAAGCGTCAAGTGTCTCGCCTCCGCCACGGTTTTCTGTATGACAAGCGATGTGCCGGAGGAGACGGGGTACCAGATCACAAAGGTCTTATGGAAAAATTATAAGAGTTTTCATTCAATTTCCCCGGAAGTGGCAACGATGGTAGCACCTGAAAATGCTCTTATGGGTTTTTCGATTCCTCTGCATAAGGGTGCATACAGATACTACAAAGAAATTGGTCTCGTGATACCGAAAGAGTGTATGCCGATCGATTAGTTTGACGATTGCATCACGCTTTTCGACGAAGAGGGTTCATTCTTTAAAGTCAGCGTTCTCGTATATCGGTCTGTGCTTTGGCCGGGCCGATATACGAACGCTCTTGAGGTTGCCATATGGAGGGGGGGGTATGAGTTTCTTTAAAACTGATGTGATAGGAATTCCGCAAGATCAAAGTTTTAAGGAATTTTTGAGCAAAAAAGGCGGAAAATTATTGTGGACGATAACGATTCTGTGCGTCGCGCTGGCATTGTTCCACATTTTCACATCTGGATATGGAACGTTAAGTGCACTCAGGCATCGGTCTTTACATGTTCTGGTCATGATTATTATTATCTTTTTGTCAACGGGTCTTTCGGCAAAGAACAAAAGCACATTGTACTTTGCATTCAGTATGTTTCTTGCGTTGTTGAGTCTGATCACGCTGTTTTACGTTTTTCCCTATGCTGATGAAATACCATTACACGAGGGAGACCCGACCATGGCAGATATGATCTTTGGTACGTTAGCGATATTTCTAACACTGGAGGCTACCCGCCGGACTGTCGGCGTTGCGCTCTCGATTATTGCACTCGTATTCATGGTCTATACCATTGCAGGTCCTTGGATGCCCGGTTGGTTGGGGCATGCTTCCTTTACGTGGAGTGAGGTAATCAGCAATCAGTTTGTGGAAGCTGAAGGTCTCTGGGGAACGCCGGTGGCGACCATGGCCACCTTTATCATCATCTTTCTCATTTTTGCGGGTCTGCTGGTTGAGACTGGTATGCTGCGGATTTTTGTCGATCTCGCCATTCGGCTGGTTGGACGGCAGGTTGGGGGTGCGGCCAAGGCCGCCGTTATCGGAAGCGCTATCGTCGGTTCCTTGTCAGGAAGCGCTGCGGCTGATACCCTTATTGTCGGGTCGGCGATGCTGCCGGGAATGAAAAAAGCCGGCTTTCCGGACGAAGAAGCCGGAGCCATACAGGCAGGTGCCGGTACCGGTGCCCAGTTCATGCCGCCGATTATGGGAGCTGCGGCATTTATTATTGCCACGTTTTTGGGTATCCCGTACATTATGGTGTGCAAGGGAGCCATCTTTCCGGCGTTGCTCTACTTCTTCTCCTTTGGCGTGGTTTGCCACTACCTGGCAAAAAAGTTGCATGTCAAAAAGCTTACACCGGAAGATATCGCTGCAGTTACATGGAAAAGTATTTTTGAGCGGTCGTACCAGCTGATACCGATAATCCTGATCGTTGGGCTTCTGGTTAAGGGATTGAGCCCGATGTATGCGGGTTTCTATGCCACGCTGTCGGTTATCGTTATCAGTTTCTTCAGGAAAGATACCCGATTTACTCTTTTCAGGCTGATCGCTGCCCTTGAAAGTGGGATACGCTCTGCAGCTCTCGTTACCATGGCTTGTGCCGCAGCCGGTATTGTTGTGGGCAGCATCATGCAGAGCGGTCTGGGATACACCCTTTCATCATCACTCGTAACAATATCTCACGGTTCGCTTTTAGTCCTGATGCCGCTGGTAATGATTGTTTCGGTTATGCTCGGGTTCGGGATGACAACTGTCGGTGTGTACATAATCGTGGCAACGCTGGTTTCTCCCGCTATGATTGAACTCGGTGTCGAACCGATAGCGGCGCACCTCTTTCCGTTTTATTTCGGCGTTATTTCGGCAATTACCCCGCCGGTTGCAGTTGCCGCGTACTCTGTCTCCGGTTTAACGGGAGCCAGCCCCTGGAACACGGGAATGAAGGCGTTGAAATTTGCTCTTGCTTCTCTTGCCATACCCTTCGTCATGGTAACACAGCCTGAACTGTGCCTGATAGGGACATTACCGTCTATCGTTGTAACGATAACGGCCACTGCAATCGGCATCTTCTTCATCGTTCCAGCGGTTTTGGGGTACATGGAGAGAGATCTGAGATGGTATGAAAGGGTACTGATGGTTGCTGCCGGTATCATGCTGTTCTTCCCGAGTATCCCGCTGAGGATAGCAGGTGTGGCTATTGCCGGTGTGATCTTTGCGATACAGAGGAAAGTTGCGAAGGAAAACCTTGCTTCGGAAGCAGTTTCTTCTTGAAGTAATCTCTGAATTACATGGCATATATAGCGCCCTGTGCCGACGTGATTAAGAGTGCGGTAAAATTGTGCCATAGAAGATTATAGGAGAATACGAGTGATGAATTATTCTAGCGAATATAAAAAGAAGCTGGTGTCAGCGGATGAAGCTGTTAAAGTAGTGAAATCTGGCGATTGGGTTGCCTATAGCCATTTTGTTATGTTCCCAAAGATTCTGGATCAAGCTCTTGCAAAGAGAGTTGGTGAATTATCTGATGTAAAAGTCAAAGCTTCTACCGGTATGTTTCCTGCCGAGATCGCAGTAAACGATCCTGATCAAACCTCTTTCATGTATCATAGTTGCTTTTTTAGCCACAATGACAGGAAACTGGGAGATCGGGGCCTGGCGTATTTTCTGCCGGGTACATATAGGGGGGAAGTTCAAAGGCTTCTGGATGGTCATACGGCTAAGCCCAATGTTGCCATGATAAAAACAACGCCGATCGATAAGCATGGTTACTTTAATTTTGGGACCTCCTGTTCGTTTAGTCACGCAACGGTTAAAACTGCGGACACTGTTATTGTGGAGGTCAATGAAAGTGTACCACGTTGCCTCGGTGGAAATAACGAACGCGTTCACGTTTCAGATGTAGATTATATTGTTGACGGCGGTAACGAGCCTCTCGTAGAGCTTCCGATAATTCCTGTGACTGAAGAGGATGAAAAAATTGCATCATTTGTTATGGAAGAGATAGAGGATGACTGCTGCATTCAGTTGGGTATCGGAGGAATTCCTAATTCCGTCGGGCACTTGATCGCAGACTCTGACTTAAAGAATCTTGGATTTCACAGCGAAATGATGGTCGATTCCGCCATGGTTATGTATGACAGAGGAATAATGACCGGCGCCAGTAAAAGCATAGACCGATATAAGATGGCTTATACTTTTTGTATGGGTTCTCGGGACCTCTATGAATTTTTGGATAATAATCCTGCCTGTGCAGCCTATTCTGTTGATTACATAAATGGGTATGACGTTATCTCTAAAAATGATAAAGTGATCAGTGTCAATAATGGATTGCAGGTCGATCTTTTCGGTCAGATTTGTTCTGAATCTCAGGGGTACAGACAAATATCGGGAACAGGTGGGCAACTTGATTTTGTAATCGGGGCCACCATGTCAAAAAAAGGGAAAGCGTTTATTTGTCTCAAATCCACACGAATGCATGAAGGGAAACGTATTTCCAGGATTGTTCCGGAAGTTCAGGGAATAGTAACAGTTCCAAGATCAAAGGCTTTCTACGTCGTAACTGAATATGGAAAAGTGAACCTTAAGGGGAAAAGTGTCTGGCAAATAGCAGAATTACTTATTTCAATCGCTCATCCCGATTTCAAGGAAGAATTAATTAGGGAAGCCGAAAAAATGGGTCTCTGGACCAAGGCAAATAAGAGATTATGATGTTGTGTTGATGAAGAGGTGTCAGTGCTTATTAAATAAAAAATTGGGATATCCCCTTGACTCAACCATATACAATACCTAGCGTATCTTGTGGAGCCGCACACAAAAATAATGCAAGGCATTTTCTTTTTATAGGATAATGCTGTTACTTGAAAGAAAAGTAGATAGGGGAATATCTTTAATATCATGATTTTATACCGTATTTTCATTTTCAGTAAGGTGGTGTCTGACCACAATATGTTGGGTTAGCTTGAGCTAAGGAGATATCCCTAATAAAAAATTCCATGACTGATATGCTCGAACTGCTGTTTATATGGTTTTGGGATCCAAGAAGAATAAAGATGGAAATTAAGAAAATAATGGTGTAGATACCGCAAGTTCAGAGATTTCCCGGGTTGCCGCTTGAGACCTCCGACATGGCCTACAACGCCTACAGGGCCGTTTACGAGGATACGGGGGACGAAAATTCCGCCCCCCCGAGATCTTCCGCAAGAAAGTGGAGCGGGGCGAGCTGGGGCGCAAGCCCGGCATCGGCTGGTATCGCTACGGTGAGGAAGGAAAGAAGCTGGGACCGGCGGACCTGCCGGAATAGCCCGTTTATAAAGCGCCTCGTACGTGGGGCCCTGTTTACGGTCAGAGACATGGTTTTTATACAGGAGAGGAGTATATATATGAGTGAGCAGGTTGTCAGTTATATCATCGAAGATGAGATTGCCGTCATAACGATCAACAACCCCCCCATGAATCCCCTGATCACTGCCGTCAGAGAACAGCTTTCGGCGATCATGAGAGAACTTGCGGGGAGGTTGGATGAGGTCAAGGCCGTGATCCTCACGGGAACGGGGAAGGCATTCGTTGCCGGCGCCGATATCAAGTCCTTTCCGGAGCTTACACCCGAAA
>CAZNBR010000051.1:0-12978 GCA_964571315.1 uncultured Syntrophaceae bacterium | reverse complement strand
TGGTTGGGGCGGGAGGATTCGAACCTCCGGATGCAGGAACCAAAATCCTGTGTCTTACCGCTTGACGACGCCCCACTATATCGAATATGCCACGAAGACTGATCCGACTCGAGTTTCTTGTAACCGTCTCTCGGCCTTCTTCGCATCATTCTCATTCCTGAAAATACCGAAAACCGTGGGACCACTCCCCGACATCAAAGAACCCACAGCCCCGTGTGCCATCAGAAGTTCCTTGATCTCCGACAATATAGGGTACAAACGCAGGGATACCTTTTCCAGATCGTTGTAAAGTCCTTGTGCAATATGGGACATCGTTACAAATCGGGGCATCCTATATTTTATTGGTTCTTTTGTCAATCCCAATCTCAACCTTTCATAGATATCCCGGGTGGAAACCTCAAAGCCGGGATTGACCAATACAAACCAGAGACGGGGGATACCTTCCACCGGTTTGAGGCGATCGCCTCTGCCGGAGGCCAGGGCGGTCCCTCCAAAGACAAAAAAGGGGACATCGGCCCCCAGCCGCGCCCCCATGCTCATAAGCTCCTGTGTGCTACAGGGTGTTCCCATCATTTCGTTCAAGGTGACAAGGGTGGTTGCGGCGTTTGAGCTTCCACCACCCAGCCCCGCCGCTACAGGAATCTTCTTGTGTATCGTGATATCCACGGCCGTGTGCCCGGACACATGAGCAAGGATTTCTTCGGCCGCCCGGTAGACGATATTGTCTCTGTCCTCAGGAAGCGAGCTCCCCGGACATCTCACCGAGATCCCTTCGCCCCTCAGGGCAAATCTCATCTCATCGCAGAGGCTTATCTTCTGCATGAGGCTGAGGATGTCGTGGTACCCGTCAGTTCTCTTTCTCAGGACCCTGAGAAAGAGATTCACCTTCGCCGGAGACTGCCTGACGATCATGGCTTTTCCGATTCTTTCACATACCTCATCCTTGATTCGGACAGGATGCCTTCGAGCAGATCCTTCTCGCCCTTATCAAGATTCCCTTCCGTTTTCTCCTTCAACATCCCCAGGATATCTATCGTCTGCTTCGCCGCCTTGAGATCCTTCTCCTTTTTGCCCGACACGGGATCGGCCAGTTCCCCCAGATTGAAAATCACCGACGTATACAAGGAGAGCACAAAATTATGGAAATTCATCTCGGGCACTTGATAATGCTCTTCTTTTCCCTGCTCGGCCTTTTCTTTCTTGGCCTCCCGGGCCCCCCCTTCGGGCTTCTGCTCGGGCTGCCGGCCGGGCTTAGTATCCTCTGCCTCCTTTGCCGCACCCTCGCGTGCTTTACCGTCTTCATCAAACATTCTTCTATCTTTTATGACAAATCCCTTTTCGCCGTTATTCTCAGCCATGTCTCCCTCCAGAATGGTACGGTTGATATCGTTTCACCGGGGATAACCACTAACACAGAGGCTCGAAAATGTCCACGGATGGATTCCCCCTCTAGAGATAGACAACAGGGGAAACAGCATATCCGATCTCAGCCCCCCCGCATTTTCCTCAATCGCTCCACCCTTTTTTCAACAGGGGGATGCGTACTGAAAAGGTTCACAAAGGATCTGCCGGTAAAGGGTTGGACTATGAACAGGTGGGCCGTTGACGGATTGACATTCATCGGAACGGTCTTCGACACCTGTGACAGTTTCTCAAGGGCATTCGCCAGCCCGGAGGGTTTCCCCGATATGCGCGCTCCTCCCTCATCCGCAAGATATTCCCGCGAGCGTGAAATGGCCATCTGTATGATGGTCGCCGCTATCGGCGCGAGAATGGCCATAAGAATAAGACCGAATATCCCCCCGCCTTCGTCATCATCGTCCCTTCCAGCCCCGAAGATCGCCGCCCACCGCGCCATGCCGGCCAGCATCATGATCGCGCCTGCAACGGTCGCGGCGATGGAACTGATCAGTATGTCCTTGTTCTTGATATGGGTCAGTTCATGGGAAAGGACCCCCTCCATTTCATCCCGGTTCAGAAGGCCAACAATCCCCTCGGTTACGGCCACGGCCGCGTGATTTTCGTTCCGTCCCGTTGCAAAGGCATTGGAAACATTCCCCGGAACGACATAGAGCCTGGGCATGGGGAGGCCGGCCCGAAGGGCCAGGTCCCTGACCAGGGAATACAGCTCAGGCGAGGTGGCCTCGGATACCTCTCTGGCCTTGTACATCTTCAGGACGATCTTGTCCGAGAACCAGTAGCTCCCGAAATTCAACACCATTGCAAAGATAAAGGCTATGACCACGCCGCTCCTTCCGCCAAAGTATCCTCCTATCAGTATAAGAAGGCCGGTTAAGGATCCCAGAAGGATCACCGTTTTCAGGTTGTTCATCTATACACTCTCCTGTGCGGTTTTACTCCCAAGAGTCCCCTGTGGATGAAACCTGTCTGCGTTCAAGGTCCCTGCCTTGGGATCTACATCTTGGAATTTTTCTTAAAGACTATGTCGCCGTTTCCGTCCATATCGGCAACGATGTCGTCACCCTCTGCGATCTCCCCCTCCAGTATCTTTGTGGCCAGGTTGTCCTCTATGATCCGCTGAAGGGCCCTCTTCAGAGGCCGTGCGCCATATATGGGGCTGTAACCCTCCTCAGATATGTATTCCCTCGTCTTGTCCGTCAGTTCGAGGCTGATCTTCCTGTCTTGGAGTCTCTTCTGTATCAATCCGATCTGGATGCCGATTATGTGACGGATATCCTCAATGGTAAGCACCCTGAAGGTGATAATATCATCGATCCGGTTGAGGAATTCAGGCCTGAAGGTCGCCCGCAACACCTCCATCGTCTTTTTCCGTCTCTCCTCTTCTCCCAGTGACAGGTCCTGCATCCACTGGCTGCCTATGTTAGAGGTCATGATGATGATCGTGTTCTTGAAATCGACCGTCCGGCCGTGTCCGTCCGTCAACCTCCCGTCATCCAGTATCTGGAGGAGGATATTGAACACGTCCTGATGCGCCTTTTCTATCTCGTCGAACAGGATCACCGAATAGGGCTTTCTCCTCACCGCTTCGGTAAGATACCCCCCTTCATCATACCCCACATAGCCGGGAGGCGCCCCGATCAACCGGGAAACGGAGTGCCGCTCCATAAATTCGGACATGTCCACCCTGATCATCGCCTGCTCATTATCGAACATGAATTCTGCAAGCGCCTTGGTCAGCTCGGTCTTCCCTACGCCTGTCGGCCCCATGAATATGAATGAACCGATCGGCCGGTTGGGATCCTTCAGACCGGACCTGGCCCTCCTCAGGGCGTTGGAGATCGTATGGATGACCTCATCCTGGCCGACGACCCGCTGCCTCAGCCGTTCCTCCATATGGATCAGCTTCTCCACATCGCTTTCCATCATCCGTGCCACGGGGATGCCGGTCCAGCTTGCCACGACCTCTGCGACATCCTCCTCGTCGACCTCTTCCTTGAGTGTCTTTTTATCTTTCTGGAGGTCTTCAAGTCTCGCTGTTTTTTCCTCAAGCTCCCTGTTCAGCCGTACCAGGGTGTCGTAGCGGATCTCCGCCGCCTTTGCCAGATCACCCTCTCTCTGGGCATTTTGCTCCTCCGTCTTGTATTCCTCTGTCTTCTCCTTGATCAACTGTATGTCCTTGATGGCCTCCTTTTCGGCAGACCAGTGTTTCTTCATCTCATCCCTGGATTTCTTCAAGGCCTCCAGTTCTTCTACTATACTTTCAAACCGCTTCTTCGACGTCTTATCGTCTTCCTTCTTCAGGGATTCTCTCTCGATCTCAAACTGCATGATCCTCCGCTCGACCACGTCTATCTCGGAGGGAAGGCTGTCCAGTTCAATCCTGAGACGGGAGGCCGACTCATCTATCAGGTCAACCGCCTTGTCGGGGAGAAACCGGTCGCTTATATACCGGTTCGAGAGGGTGGCGGCGGCGATGATCGCAGAATCCTTGATCCTCACCCCGTGGTGAACCTCATACCGTTCCTTCAGCCCCCTGAGGATGGCGATGGTATCTTCCACCGTCGGCTCTCCCACGATGATCGGCTGAAATCGCCTCTCGAGCGCAGCGTCCTTTTCGATATACTTACGATATTCGTTCAGGGTCGTGGCCCCGATACAGTGCAGATCCCCCCGTGCCAGAGCGGGCTTGAGCATATTCGATGCGTCCATGGAGCCTTCGGCGGCCCCTGCCCCCACCATGGTATGCAGTTCGTCTATGAAGAGGATGATCTCTCCGCTGGCCTGGGTCACCTCCTTCAGGACGGCCTTCAGGCGGTCCTCGAACTCGCCCCGGTACTTGGCTCCGGCCACCAGTGAACCCAGATCAAGACCCACAACCCTCTTCTTTTTCAGATTGTCGGGGACGTCACCATTGATTATGCGCTGGGCCAGCCCCTCTACAATCGCCGTCTTGCCCACACCAGGCTCACCGATAAGCACCGGGTTGTTCTTCGTCCTCCGGGAGAGCACCTGCATGATTCTCCGTATCTCGTCGTCCCTCCCTATGACCGGGTCGAATTTTCCCTGCAGCGCCAGCTCATTGAAATCACGGGCGAAACGCTTGAGGGCCTGGTACTTGTCCTCCGGATCCGGATCGGTAATCCGCTGGTTCCCCCGTATATCCACCAGGGCCTTCAGGATCGCATCCCTGTTCACGCCCCGATGAGTGAGCGCCTTCCCGGCAGGGCCGGCCTTGTCATCGGCAATTGAGATCAGGACATGCTCCACGCTGACGTACTCATCCCCCAGCCGCGCCGCCTCGGTCAGGGCCTTATTCAACAGATCGTTCAGCCGGGGCGTCAGGTAAGGCTGGCCCGCACCGGAGACCTTTGGAAGTCCCCCCAGGATTCCCTCGATCTCACCGGCAAGCTGCTTCGGTTCAGCGCCGACCTTTTTCAGTATCTCGGACACGATCCCCTCCGGCTGCCTTATGAGGGTCAGAAGGATATGCTCCGCATCAATCCCCTGGTGGCCGTACCCGCCTGCCAGCCCTTCCGCATCCTGGAAGGCCTCCTGGAGTTTCAGTGTAAATTTATCAAATCTCATAATGGTCACTCCATGCCTTTCTCAATATCAACAAACAGTCTTCCCTTCTTAAAGATCCGCACGGTCCCGGTGGACTCCGAAATGACAATGGCAATCGCACCGGTCACACTGGTAATACCCGCCGCGGCTATATGCCTGCTCCCCAGCCCCTGGGGAAAATCCTTGTTCTCCAGGGCTGCGCTCAGGTGTCTTCCGGCCGTCACCAGGACACCGTCTCCCCGCACAACAAACGCGCCATCCAGGGCTGAAAACTCCTTGATGGTGTCTTTCAGATTACGGTCGAGAATGTTCCGTTCCTCCTCCGCATACCCCATAAACGGGTTGATGATCATCTGCCGGGACAGTTCAAGAACCTTCTCATGATCGCCAAGGACAAAGATCGTCCCCACCTGACGCCCTTCCCTTCCCTGGGAGGCAAGCTCCAGAGCAATATTCAACACCGTCTCGAACACCTCAGGTTGAATATCTTCAAATATGTCCGCCACCTCTTCCGATACAAGGATATCAAACTCCTTGCCTACATCGATCACGAATATGCTGTCTATGTATCCGAACTTCGGAACACCGGTAAGGCACACCAGTTTATCCCCCTTCTTGAAGAGTCCCGTGGCAAGTCCCTTCGTTATGACAACCTTTATCTGGCTCAGACGCGTGACGTTCACATTGGGAATATTGATAACAGAGTAGAAAAGTTTTTTATTGTGCGAAACAGTACCGCTTTCTCTGGTTATCAGGATCGTGTCGAAGCAGGCATTATCGCCCTTCTTCAAAAGGAGATCCTGGGCCACTTCACCGTACAGCAGGATCGCCTTCGCCTGTATCTCCTCTGCAAACCGGCACGCAAATTCCATGATCGATTCGTTCTGAGAGCCCATAGGGTCTCCTTTCCGCTCTTTTTTCCATAAGATAAACACAAAACCGGACAATGTCAAGCAGGAGGGGAACCCGGCGTAGAGACCAAAAAGTCTTGACTATTGAAGGAAACATGCTATTTTACAAAATTACAAAAAATTTTGGAGGGATCGAAAATGGGTCTTCCCGTAATAACCGATTCGGTGGATCTCTATATGGCGGAGATAAACCGTTTTCCCATCCTGAAGGCCGAGGAAGAGTTCAAACTGGCGGTGAGGTTTGTCAAAGAGAATGATATGAAGGCAGCCGAAAAGCTGGTCACCTCGAACCTGAGGTTTGTGGTCAAGATCGCCCACGAATACAAGAATTACCGGGTAAAGCTCATCGATCTGATCCAGGAGGGGAACATCGGCCTGATGCATGCCGTCAAGAAGTTCGATCCCTATAAGGGGTACCGCCTCATATCGTACGCGGTATGGTGGATACGGGCATATATGCAGAATTTCGTTATAAAGTCATGGAGCCTCGTCAAGATAGGAACCACCCAGGCACAGAGGAAACTGTTCTTCAAGTTGAATCAGGCAAAGAAAAAACTGGAAACCATCTCGCAAAAAAGCCCGGAATTCAAGGAAATTGCGGAGATGCTCAACGTCACGGAAAAAGAAATAGAGGAAATGGACCTCCGCCTCACCAACCGGGATGTCTCATTGAATGCAGCCATGGACGATGAGGGGGAATCGACCTATATCGACCATCTCGTATACAAGGGCACAAGCCAGGAAGATGCCCTCATCAAGAAGGACGAAATGGCCCTGGTCAAGAAAAACATAGCGGGGGCGCTGGCGAAACTCAGCGAGAGAGAAGGGTACATCATACGGCGCAGGGTAATGGCGGATGATCCCGAAACCCTTCAGGAGATCGGCGACCGGTTCAATATAACACGGGAACGAGCACGACAGATTGAAATGGAGGCCTTGAAGAAACTGAGGCTCGTGATACCCTACCTGACCGACGAACCAAAGCTCATAACAAACTAGAACTCGTCGCGGTCGTAGGCCGGGTTTTCAAAACAGGTAAATTCCTTCAGGAAGGTCATGTTTGCCACACCGACGGGACCGTTTCTCTGCTTTCCGATGATGATCTCCGCCTTGCCCTTTTCCGGGTTGTCTTCCGATTTGTTGTACACCTCGTCCCGGTATATGAACATTATCACGTCGGCATCCTGTTCGATTGCCCCGGATTCCCTCAGATCGGCAAGCTGGGGGCGTTTATCGGTTCTTGATTCAACCTGCCGGTTCAACTGCGATAGCGCTAAGACCGGAACGTCGAGTTCCTTGGCCAGAGCCTTGAGAGAGCGGCTTATTTCGGATATCTCCTGTTCCCTCGGCGCGGAAGTATCCCTGCCCCTCATCAGTTGGAGGTAATCAAGGATAATCAGATCCAGCCCCGATTCCGCCTTCAATCTCCTCGCCTTTGCCTTGATCTCGAGAACGGAGATCGCGGGCGTATCATCGATAAAGATGGGGGCCTCTGAAAGCCTGCCCGCGGCAGTCACCAGTTTCGGCCAGTCCATCTCTCCGATAAACCCCCTTCGTATCTTCTGTGAGTCCACCTTTCCGTCCGAAGAAAGCATGCGGAGCGCCAGTTGCTCCTTCGACATCTCCAGGGAAAATATGGCTACCGGCACCTTGTCCTCGATTGCCGCATGCTGCGCGATGTTTAAGGCAAAGGCCGTTTTCCCCATACTGGGCCGGCCGGCAACTATGATCAGATCGGAATTCTGGAGACCAGAGGTAATCTCATCAACCTTCTGAAATCCCGTGGAAATACCGGTGATGAGGGTCTTCTTCGCGTAGAGTCTTTCTATGTTTTCAAACGTGTTTTTTACTATCTCTTTTATGGGAGAAAAGGCGGGCTTTATCTTATTTTCCGATATCTCAAACACCGCGTGCTCCGCCTCGTCAAGAACGGTGTCTATGTCGGAACCCGCATCATAACTCTTATTCAATATATCGGTCGCGGCGCCTATCAATCCGCGCAGTATGGCCTTTTCCTTAACGATCTTAGAATAGTAGGCAATGTTGGCCGCGGAGGGAACACCGTCGACAAGGGATGCCAGATATACCTCCCCCCCTACACCTTCAAGGCGTCCCCTGTCACGCAGTACGCTGCTCAGGGTGATCAGGTCGCTCGGCTCATTCTTCTCGTACAGCTCAAGGATTGCCGAAAATATCTTCCGGTGGGCCTCGCTGTAGAAATCGCCCATACCGACTATTTCCAGAACATGGTTCAGGGCATTATTGTCCAGGAGTATACCACCGAGGATTGACTGCTCCGCTTCCAGATTTTGCGGCGGCACCTTATGGGACGAATAGTCGACGTCCTTCATCCTATACCTCACCGGTAACAACAACCTTTATATCGGTGGACATCCCGGGATGTACCTTGATCTTCACGGAAAATTCCCCGAGGCCTCTTATCGGCTCTTCAAGAATGATATCCTTCTTGTCAATCTCTATCCCCTGATCTCTCAGTGCGTCCCGTATATCCTTCGAGGTGACGGAACCGAACAGCTTATCCTGCTGGCCCACTTTTCTGGATATATGGCAGGTGACTCCATCGAGCCCTTCAACCAGGGCCTGGACCGCTTTCTTCTGCTTGAGTGCCCTTCTCGCCGCAGCCTCCCTTTCACGCTCCAGGTCCTGCATATTTTTGTCGCTGGCTTCCCTGGCCAATCCTCGGGGAATCAGGAAATTCCTGGCATACCCGTCTGAGGCATTGACCAGATCCCCCGCCTTTCCCACGGATACAACATCCTTTATCAAGATAACCTTCATAGACATTCTCCCATCGGAAGCTTTCCGTCTCGAGTTTTGTAGATTGCCCACACGCCCGTCAAACGGACCATTTGAACACACCCCGATACGCTATTGGGCTATTGGAGACGATCTGCTCGATCTGCGTTTTATTAACAGCTCAGCTCGATTTCCTATCAAGTTTCCTGAAATCGATCCAGGTGTCAATCAGGCCCACCACAGCCACGATCAACAGCAAGAACTGTTGAGCAAAGACCAAAAGATATCCAAAGGCCCTTAACAACACCGGCACGTTTTTGGTCTGAAAGAAAAAACTCATTATAGCCAGGCCCTGCAGCATGTATATGAAGAGGAGGACGATCAGTATGTTCAGGCCCAGGATGCGAAGGGTCTCCAGGGGAACCATGATACAGATGCCGGCAATCACAACAAGCCAGACCGTTTTATCAAGGGTCTTCCACAGTGAAAGATCACCGAAGGAAGGGTACCACATTCCCTTCTTTCTGAACAGCCATTTCCCCTCCAGGATATTCACCCACACCAGGAAAATGGTTCCCACAAGGGCAATGGAGGGAAACAGTCCGACCAGGACGCGGGTTATCTGGTCGGCATTATTTCTTATGAGTTCGATATGCTGCAGGGGAATCCCCGCGCGGGAGTACATGTCGATGTTCTCCTGCACCACCAGGGATATGTGGGTCCCGATCACGCTCCACGGCATGCTTCCGGAGATCAGGCTCAGATACATGAGGATGGCGAGACCCAGCGACAGGAGAATACCCCCACAATAGATGACCGTCTTCTCTATGGAGCAGTTTTTTCGCAACACCTCCGAGAGAACAACCCCCAGAAAACCTAACAGGAAAAAATATACAAAGTCCGTCTGAAAACTCAGCCCCCTGAGCACAACCAGGGCACCGGCCAGAGAGAGGGCAAAGACCAGGATGCCGGGGAGTCTGCCCAGTTTGGAATAGTAGTACAAGATCGGCACCGGCACCAATAGCGCGCCGAATAAGCCAAGCAGCGAGATCACGGCTACCGTAATAAAAACAATAGAGGTGACCGCAACAGCAAGGAAAAAGTCTCTATAGGGGACACCCTCCCCCGGCAGACGGAACATGCCTCACCTGTTAGCCCAAAAGAGTGGGAGATGCCTGCCCTTAGGGCAGGCATCTCGGAATTCATTGAAGATCAAATCAGATGAAATTAATTGTCGGAAGTTACATAGGGCAAGAGAGCCAGGTTCCTGGCCCTTTTGATCGCCACTGCCAATGCCCTCTGATGTCTGGCGCAGGTCCCGGTAATCCTTCTCGGCATGATCTTTCCTCTTTCCGTCAGGAAACCTCTCAGGGCAGCCGGGCTCTTATAATCAATCTTTATATTCGAATCCACGCAAAACCTGCATACCTTCCTCTTGTGAAAAAACTTGGCCTTGGGGCGCGGGCGCCTCGTACGATCATCCGGTGTATATGCCATTTCTTATTCCTCCTTTGCCCTTTCCTCGTCTGTTTCAACAGGTGAGGTCTCCTGCGCACCTTTTTCATCATCGGCTTTGGCATCTTGACTGTCCGGATCTTCAGACGCCCCGACCTCTTCACGGGCGGGCTCAGAAATAGCCTCTTCCTTCTGTTCTTCTTCTCTCTTCCGTGTCTCTTCCTTCTTTGTCTCTTCCTTCTTTTGATCCTCTTCCCTCTTGCGGGCGTCTGCTATCTCCCGCTCGATCGCCTCCATATCAACCTTGTCGCTCAGCTTCACCGTCTGAAACCGCAATATGCTTTCATCGATCCTAAAGTTTCTCTCCACCTCGGTCACAACCTTGTCCTGAGCAACAAAATCAATCCTTACATACACACCCTCACGCTTCTTCTCAATGGGGTAGGCCAGCCTCCGTTTTCCCCAGTTCTCAACCTCGATTATGGTACCGTCCATACCTTCAATAATTCCGGCATAACGGTCAATCAGGCTGCCCGTTTCATCCGACTGCAGGTCGGCCCGTACAATGAATATCGTTTCGTACCTTCTCAACATACATCCTCCTCTCGGCTCTATAGCCCGGATACCGGATCCGGACAAGGAGTCCTTCGTTATATTCAGTCTCCATTTCTTGAAAAATCCAATTCTCAGGATGGAAACTGTTAGGGAAAAATCTCGCTTTTACTATACTATACTTCTGTAGAAATCAAGCTATTTCTCGCGGGAGCGCCTGTAAGACGGAGGGGAAGAGACAGAACTTACAGGTCAGGATGAAAAGGGGATAGGAGCACATTCCCCCCACAGTCCAAAGCCCCCTGAACCGCCAGATCCGAGCACCGATCCTCTCCGGTTATTCCCGTCCAGGCATCAATACCACCTGCATTGTAGATTTCTGCTTCCGACTCCCGGTCCGGGGACAATTGTGCGTCCCTGCGGATTAATTGCCCACGGCCCAGCACCGGGCCGTCGTATTTTCAGGATTCCTGCCTAAAATCGGCGAGTTTTCCACCTCCATCGAGAGGCACACAGAAAACTTCATATTCCTTGAAAAGAACAAAAAAATAATGTATGGTGCTCCCGGTTTGAGGGGGATTTGCGGCGTGACGGATGGTCCTGCCCTAGTTTCCGTTCGAATCCTCGATGAACCGGCGTTGACAGTTCACCAAAAAATCTCTACAATCCGTTCTTTAGAACGAATATGACAATATTTAGATAGCATGCTGAAAACAAAAAGGGTTGCCCCTGCGGTCGAGATGGCGGATACATAAAACCGGATTTCCGTGAAGCGACCACTGCTACCCGTATAGTAAAGGAGCTCAAAATGGATCAGAAGCTTTCTTTAACGATTAATGGAACGACGATAGAGGCATCTCCGGGACAGACCATCCTTGAAGTAGCCAGGGAGAACGGCATACACATCCCCACCCTCTGCTATTACAAGGGAACCACCAACGTGGGGGCCTGCAGGGTGTGTGTTGTGGAAGTGGAGAATGCCCGGTCGCTGGTGGCATCATGCTGCATGCCGGTCAGCCAGGGAATGGTCGTCATGACCGACACGGAGAGGGTCTTAACAGCCAGGAAGCTGGTGGTAGAACTCCTCTGGTCATCCGGAGATCACAACTGTCTCCAATGCGAAAAGAACGGGAATTGCGAACTTCAGGATCTCGTGTACGAACTGGGCATCGAGAAACCCAGATTTGAGATTACCCCCCTGACATATATGATAGAAGACACCAACTCCATGATACAGAGGGACCTCAACAAATGTATCCTCTGCGGCAGATGCGTTCGTGTCTGCAATGAGATACAGGTCCATGAGGTCCTCGACTTCTCGATGCGCGGATCACACGCAAAGGTCGGGCCCGCTTTTGACGAGGATTACATCGATTCGAGTTGCGTATTCTGCGGCTCTTGCGTGGACGCCTGTCCCGTCGGTGCCCTGACATTCAAACAGGCACGGTTCAAGGGACGTCCGTGGGAGATCGAAAAGGTGCGCACCACCTGCCCCTATTGCGGCGTGGGATGCCAGATGGACCTGAATATCAGCGACGGAAAGGTTGTCAAGGTCACAACCGACAGGGAGTACGGCAGGCCCAACCAGGGGATGCTCTGCTCCAAGGGGCGGTTCGGGATGAACTTCATCGACAGCCCCGACCGTCTGAAAACGCCCCTCATCCGTAAGAACGGGGAACTGCAGGAAGCAAGCTGGGACGGGGCCTACGATTACATCGCGAAAAAGTTCGCCGCCATCAAGAAAAAGAGCGGTGCCGACAGCATTGCGGGGCTGTCCTCGGCGCGGGTCACCAATGAGGAGAACTACCTCTTCCAGAAATTCATGAGAACGGTGATCGGAACGAACAATGTCGATCACTGCGCCCGTCTCTGACACTCCGTCACGGTAGCCGGTCTGGCTGCCACGTTCGGATCAGGGGCAATGACGAATTCGATAGAGGAAATAGAGTTCTCAGACGCGATCCTCGCAATGGGAACGAACACAACGGAAAATCACCCGGTGATCGGATCGTCTGTGAAGAGGGCCGTCCGCCGGCGCGGCGCCAAGCTGATCGTGATAGACCCCCGGAAAATCGGTCTTGTGGACTACGCAGACATCTGGCTGCGCCCCACACCCGGCACGAACGTGGCCGTTCTCAATGGTCTGATGAACGTGATCATCGAGGAGGATCTCTACGCCAAGGAGTATGTGGCGGAGCGTACCGAAGGATTTGAGGCGATGAAGGAGGCCGTTGCAAAATATACACCGGCCCATGTCGAAAAAATTACAGGGGTACCGGCTGACGATCTGAGGATCGCCGCGCGCCTGTACGCCGAA
>CAZNBR010000050.1:0-13588 GCA_964571315.1 uncultured Syntrophaceae bacterium | reverse complement strand
ACCGCAGGGAGAAATCCTTGTTTCGATCGAAGAGAGAAATCTTGTTTTCAGCAAGCCTGTATCATTAAGATTTTCCCCTGACGCGGACTATAGCTCGTTGCTGACGCTCCTCGAAATGACAAAAATCAAAAAGCTCTCCAAGCCTATTACGGACCTCCCCTTTTGCGGGAACGATAACTTTGACATATATATTATATTGTTGCCGGAGTAATAACATGGACGGCGAGCCGTAAGGGGGGGATCGAGATCAGGAAGAGTATTAAAGGGATCAAAGGGTATTGACAGGGGCCGGCATTCCGACTTCCGTCTTCCGGTGTTTGTGTCCTGTCTTTTTCTAAAGGTGCTTGCTATTCCGCCGGTCTTTGCATCAGTTCAAAGATGGCTCCGCCGGGTCCTCCCGCATCGAGGTAGGCGAATTGACCGGGATCATGGATGAGAAGTGTAGCGCCTCCTTCCACCAGCTTTGCCACCTCGGCATCGACGTCATCCACCCGAAATCCCAGGTGATGCAGGCCCTCGCCCCACGTGTCGATAAATTTTGACTGGAAGATTCTTCCTTCCAGACATTGCACCAGTTCGATTTCTGTCGGACCCACGTAGGCAAAAGCCATTCGTATTTTCCAGGGTCTTCCCTTGACATCGGCGCCGCCGTTTTCCATAAAAGTCCAGGGTCCGATTCCGTAGAGCTTCGACCATGCTTCGATAGCCTTGTCGATGTCGGTTACCGCGTAGCTGATGTGATCGACTGATGTAATCTGCATATACCTGACCTCCTTATGTTCGGTTATGCTTTCCGGGCAGCAGCTCTCATCATGATTATCATGATAATCATCCTTTTTCATTCTATTGATCTATGTTGTTCGAATTTCCACCACCCTCACGTTTGTAATCAGCCGTGCTGCATGTGCGTTGGCTGAATAAGCCATGTCAGGTCGTTTCTTTCTTCCCTTCACTCAAGTAAAAATGCCATAAGAGTCTTGCCGCTACGGCTCTCCATGGCTGCCATTCTTTGCTCATGTCAGTCAGTTTTTCCGCCGTTGGTCGTACCGCCCATCCCTGTATCCTCTGCGCCGCCACCTCGAGCGCAAGATCTCCCTTCGGCCAGATATTGGGCCGCCCCAATGCCATCAGCAGGTAGATATCCGCCGTCCACGGCCCTATCCCTTTGACCTTCATCAGTTCTTTTCTCGCGTCTTCATCATTCAGTCTGTCGAGCCCTGACAGATCAAGCCTTCCCTCTATCATGGCTGTTGCCAGCTCTCGACCGTATACTGTTTTTTGCCGGCTGAACCCTATCCGTTTGAGCTCTTCATCTGTCAACCCTTTGAACCCCTCAGGCGTTGGTGTGCCGATAGCCCGCTCTAACCGGTCGTATGCCGCCTTCGCGGAATTGAGAGATACCTGCTGTTCGAGAATGACACGGATCAATGTCGGAAATCCCGGCTCTCTTTCCCAAAGTGGGGGCGGTCCGTATGTAGATACAATCGTGGCGAGATGTTCATCTCTTTCTGCCAGATATCGGACACCTTCAAGCAATGTGAGATGGTTTAATCGTTTCTTCATTTCAAATTTTATCTCGTTTTATACGGATTTTCATCTATAGATACACCCTGACACGGAGGTCACCGGGGGCCGGGGTTCCCGGCGATCCGGAGCACCATAGGGTCATGCTCGTCCTCATTCTTGAGTTCCTCGTATCTGAAACAACCCGCGACATGATCGTTGACCATGCCGACAGCTTGCATGAACGCGTAACAAATTGTTGCCCCAACGAACTTGAATCCCCTTTTCTTCAAATCTTTACTCATGGCCTCAGACTCAGGAGTGCTGCAGGGAATATCGGTCATCTTTTCCCATGAGTTCTGAAGGGGTCTTCCCCGGGCGAACTGCCAGATATACTGGTCAAAACTTCCGAATTGTCCCTGTACCAGCAGGAAGGCTCTGGCGTTAGTGATGGCTGCGTTGATTTTGAGCTTGTTTCTTATGATCTCGGGATTAACGAGCAATCGGGAAACGTCATCCTCGAAGTATCGGGCAATTTTCCGGACATCAAAATTGTCAAAAGCTTTCCTATACCCTTCTCGCTTTCTCAGAATGGTGGACCAACTCAGTCCTGCCTGCGCACCTTCCAATACCAGAAACTCGAACAGCCTTCTGTCGTCGTGAATTGCCACGCCCCATTCATTATCGTGATAGGCCTGTTCCAGCTCGCCCTTGTTGGCCCATTCACAACGTTTCACAGGTAATCCTCGTTTGATTCCATGGTTGAACCCATTCGATGCCCGACATCATCAATACAGGGGGAATTTTATGTGATATGGCTATTATAGCACAAAATAAATTCCATCTATTCTCATAATAACAGGATATAAGCGGAAGGACATCCCCTGATTGTTCCGTTTTGTTACTATACGGGTTGTTCCGGAACCGAGGGGCCATGCGGATGTCAAAGCAGCGGGAAGGTATACCCATGTAACGGATAAAGACATCTTTTGTTACCCCAGGGTATCCTCAAGTGCCCTTGGGATATGACGGATGATATCGATAATCTGTGTCGCCGGTGTCGGCCTCGAATAGGACCCGGCACGGCGGTTGGTCCGCATCGCGACGGCTGCCGCTTCCTTGATATCCATCCCCGAGCAGATAAGGGCGGAAACGATACCGGTCAAGGTGTCGCCGGTACCCCCGATCGCCTCCATAGCCTCTTCGACGGGTCCGTCAACCTCACAGAGTATCCCTTCACGGTCGGCAAGGAGGTCTTTCTCCCCCTTGACCAGGAGGAGGCGCGCCGCGTTATTGTGTTCGTAGGCGCGGGCGATCAGGTCCGGCACACGGTTTTCATCATGGAGGATGAAACCGCGTGTGTAAAAGGGGTGGGGAGCCATCTCATCCGCCAGAAAGGCCAGCTCCCCTATATCAGGGGTGAACAGGTCGTACATCGGGGCATGTCCGCTCATCTTCGCCACATACATGAACCCGGCATCGGCTATCAGAACAGGCCTTTTCTCCATCTCCTGTATGACCTGCTGCAGGCGGTTGTGCCAGTGGACGATCGGCTGCAGATAGTGGAACGTAAAGGTGTGGAATGTCGATTCGGCGAAGGTGTCGACCAGATGCTTATAGAGGTGTCTGCTCCCCACGCCCCGCCCGATATCTCCCGCGACATACCCGAAGGGCTGCGGCGTGCCGAGCACCTCGGAGGTCTTTACGGCCGCGCCTATCAGTGCCGATGTCCCTCTGTTCACGGGGATGCGTCTCCCTTCGATAAGGATGTCGCCGCCCGCCATCGTCAATCTGCCCGTCAGAAGGGGGACGTCTTCCATCGGTATCGTGCCCGCTATCCCAAGCATCGGCGCCGTGCCTCCTCATAGGCCAGTTGCAGCGAGTATCCGCACAGGGTATGGCCGATCTCGCGGGGGCTGGGGGCATCGCCCAGCGACTTTCCCACCATAGCGGAGGCCAGGTAGGGGACATCGGGGCATCCGCCGCCGGAGACATTCACGATAATTCCGGTCGCCTTTTCAACGGTCAGTTTCATATTGGCCGCCCTGACCATCAGGTATTCGCCGAAGTCCTTGACATGAAAGATGTCTACCGGTTGAAGGAGAGGTCCCGTCACGGGGACCATCCGGAGGGGGGGGATCCCCTCTTTCTCGAGGGTCCTGAGAATATTCAGCTTTTCGATGAGGGAAAATTCTATGACGAGGTCGCAGCCGCTCTGTATCTCGGGGGGCGGCCCCATAACGCGGACTTTCCACCCTTCCCTCTTGAGGGCGCCCTCCGCCTGGATAACCTCGCCGGTGTTTTCAAACACCATAATCCCGCGATCGGCATTCCCATTGTCGCCCGGCGCGCTCCGCCTGCGTTTCCCTTTGAACAAATCCAAAAAAGACAAGGCTATCCCTTCCTGATCGTGATTCTGTATCCGTCACCATCTTCGGCGACATCCACCACTTCCCAGCCCTGACTTGCAGCGGCGCGGGAGACATTCTCCTTCGCCGTCTCCGTATCGACGAGGACCTCTATCTCACCGCTGCTTCCCGCCTGTATCCCGTCAAGGGTCATCAAAACGGGCTGGGGACAGGACAGCCCCCGTGCATCGATCTTCGTGGTCATTGTGTGCTCCTCTTCCTCATCGTAAAGCCGATAAACAGACAGACAACCATACCGATAATCACGGCCGGAATACCGTAGGGGCCGACCCCGGCCGGTGAACTTGCCAGCCCGAAATTGTGGGCGAACCCCGCCCCGACGATCATGCCCAGGACGAAGACCGCGGCATCCCCGTCACCCTCGCCCGACAGGAAGAGCTGGCGTCCGGGGCACCCCCCGGCAAGGGCAAAGGCCAGACCGGCCAGCGCCATCCCCGCGAAGTTCCAGATATGCATGGTGTGGGCAACGGGCTGGCCCTCAAACCCCGGGTGAAACTGTCCGAGGGTCAGGTTGGTTATAAATGCCGCGACGATAAGGGCGATGACCCCCGAGAGGAGATGCGTCTGCCTGAAGAGGACAAAATCCCGTATCGCCCCCATGGTGCAGAAGCGGCTCCGCTGCGCGAGGAATCCGACCGCAAGACCGGCCCCCAGGGAGATAAGGAGGGGCGCGTGCATGGCGCCGGGACCCTTCAGGCTGTAGAAGAGAACGCCGTTTTTGCCCTGACCCTCAATCTGCGGAAAGATGATGAGCAGGGCCAGAAGGCCGAGCATCATGAGCGGCATCATCCACCCCGCCGCCGTATGGGTGGTCTGGGCACGTCCCAGGTTATATCCGTTTTTGAGAAAAAGAGTCCCGATCCAGATCCCGGATATCAGTCCCAGGATACCGAGAATGGCGTTCCCATCACCCCCGGCAAGGCGCAGCGCGGCACGCCAGGGACATCCCAGAAAGACGAGGGCGCCGATCATGGCGAAGGCGCCCAGGACAAACCGGACGATGGGAGCGGAACCGAGACGGGGGCGAAATTCCTTGAAGAGATATGCCGCGATGAGTGACCCCAGGACAAAACCGATAATCTCCAGTCTTATATACTGGACAACCCCAGCGCGATGCAGGCCGAGAGCACCCGCGATGTCCCTCTCGAAACAGGCCACACAGATCCCCATATTCCCCGGATTACCCCACTTCTGCAGGAGAGCGGCAAGAATGCCGATCACGAGCCCCACGCCGATAATCCCCCACCGGGTGGCAAAAACATTTCTCAACTTCATAGCTCGGGCGCTCCTTTTTGATACACGGGTGGCGTTCGAAGAATCGAACGCCGACCATATAATGTAACTTATTGTAATAAGTCAAATTCAAAATATGAATAGAAAAGGGGGGCCGAATAGGATTTATTGATAGGATACAATCAATTAAGATACGATGATTTTGCCCTTTGGTTCGGCGACGACCTCGCCGATGACAGCGGCGTCCTGTATTCCTTCATCGTGCATTCTGGTCACCAAGGCTTCCGCCTCTTCCGAGGGCAGGGAGATGAGGAGGCCGCCCGATGTCTGAGGATCAAAAAAGACATCCACCAGCCATGCCGGGCAGGTGGGCTCGGCGTCTACCATCTTCATCCGAAACTTTCTGTTCCGGTTCAACCCTCCCGGTATGATGCCCATCTCGACAAATTTCTGAACTTCATGGAATACGGGGACGGACGAAGACCGAATCACCATGCCGACATCGCTCCCCTCGATCATCTCCGCGGCATGACCGAGGAGGCCGAAACCGGTCACGTCGGTGCAGGCGTGCACATCCGGAGATTTCGTCATCAGATCGGCTGCCTTTCTGTTCAGCTCCGCCATACATCGTATCGATTTCTCCACGAGTTCATCGCTTGCCACGTTTCCCTTCAGCGCCGTATTGATAATCCCCGTCCCGAGCGGTTTTGTCAGGACAAGGGCGTCGCCCACTCGGGCGCCCCTGTTGAGGAGCACCCTGTCGGGATGGACCGTACCGGTTACGGAAAGACCGTACTTCAGTTCGGCATCCTCCACGCTGTGTCCGCCCACGAGGAGGACTCCGGCCTCGCGCATCTTGTCCAGTCCGCCGAGGAGGATTTCTCTGAGGATGTCAATCTTCATGGTATTGATCGGAAAGCAGATAATATTCATCGCGGTAAGGGGCAGCCCCCCCATGGCGTAGACGTCGGACAGAGCATTCGCCACGGCCACCTGGCCGAAGGTATAGGGATCGTCGACAATCGGCGTAAAAAAGTCGAGGGTCTGGATGATGGCCAGGTCATCTCTCAATTTATAGACCCCGGCATCATCAGAATTCTCGATACCCGCAATCAGATTCGGGTCGGATACGAGCGGAAGCCCGCTCAGTGCCTGTTTCAGGTCACCCGGACCTATCTTACAGGCTCACCCGGCACCATGCACCGTCTCCGTCAGACGGACCCTTTTTTCGTCCTTCATACCAGTACCTTCCCTTTCATGTCGTGGCCGCACGAGGACCCGGGGAATATGCTGTTTCAGGATCCTTCGTACACCAAAAGTCCCCGGAATCAAATACGATGAACTCGTAAAAAGTCAAGAGCACTCCCTCTCTCTTGATGGGAGAGGGTTGGGGTGAGGGTGAACGCGACGCCATTTAATACGCTTACGCCCCCCTCCCCTTAATCCCTTCCCGCCAGGGGAGGGGAAATCTGCCGTTTTATGAATACATCGAATGCCACCTTGTTCGTCTTCTATCTGAATTCATTGAATGTGTCAAATTCATTGTGGTTATGAATCTTTATTGATTATAGAGACCCCTTGTGATATTTTCCTCTCATGCTCTACGACAGATTCAAGAATATTACCCTGCAGCAGATGGAGGCACTGGTCAGGCTGGCCCAAGAACGGAGTTTCAGCCAGGCAGCCAGGAAGATGCACCTGACACAACCATCTCTGACGAAACATATTAAAAATCTGGAAGATCTGGCCGACGCGGCGTTGGTCAACCGGAGAAACTCGGGGATATCCTTAACCTCGGAGGGGAAGATCCTCTACGATTACGCCCGCCGCGTATTCAAACTGATGGATGAGGCGAAGGAGAAAATTGCACGGAGCAAGGAAGACGAGTCCGGCAGTATATTTATCAGTGCCAGCACCATCCCCTCCACCTACATCCTCCCTCATCTCCTGAATGCGTTCAACAAAAAGTATCCCGACATCCGCTGTTATGTCCAGATGAATGACAGTGACGCAACCCTGAATATGATCCTCGATAATCAGGCGGAGATAGGGTTTATCGGCAGGCCCGTATCCAACAGGAAGCTGCATGCCGACGCGGTCTGGAGAGACCGGCTGGTCCTTGCCGTACCGAAAGGACACGTATGGAACAGAAAGGCGTCGGTGACGATAGATGAACTCTCCCGTGAACCTTTTATCATCAGAGAGAAGGGTTCCGCCACTCGATCAATCCTTGAGGAATATCTTCAAAAGAATACGGACAGGGGCCTGTCGCAGTTCAACATCGTATGTGAACTGGGGAGTTCCGAGGCGGTCAAGGAGGCCATCATGGCCGGTCTGGGGGTCTCGATCCTTTCCGTTCACGCCGTGGGGCGGGAACTGGCAGAGGGGCTTCTCATTGAAAGACCGGTTGAAAACTGTACGATTGAAAGGAATTTCTATTTGATCTATAAGAAGCAGATGAGCCTGATGCGTCACCATGCATTATTCCTGGATTCCGTAAGGGAATCGGAACATATTTTCCCGCCACGACCGCAAGGGATTTGATCATAAGACATTAAAAGATGAGGTGGATTACCCGGCAATCATGAAAACAATACGCTACTACAGCACAAACAGAAACCTGGACGGAGCAGAAGGAATTACCCCCTTCAAGGGCCGTGCCTCCTTCAGGGATGCCCTTCTCCAGGGTCAGGCACCGGACGGGGGGCTGTATATGCCCGATCACATACCCCATATACCCTACGAGGATATCATCTCGCTGAGAGGCAAGCCCTATGCCGAAGCGGCGATGCTGGTCGCCGGAACTTTTCTGGCGGAAGAGATCGATGTCGGCACCCTCCGAACGATCATAGAAGACTCGTACCCCTTTACCGTTCCCCTGGAAAATATGGTCGACCGGAAATATATCATGCGCCTCGACCAGGGACCGACGGCATCCTTCAAGGATTTTGCCGCACGGATGATGGCGCGGATGATGGGGCATTTTCGGGGCAGGGCCACAAGGCTGAATGTGCTGGTCGCGACCTCGGGGGATACGGGGAGCGCCGTCGGAGAGGCCTTCAAGGGGATCGAGGGAATCGATGTGAATATCCTCTATCCGCGGGGAGAGGTGAGCGGACGGCAGAAGAAACAGCTCGACACGATCGGCGGCAACGTCAGGGCGATCTCCGTAGACGGAAAGTTCGACGACTGCCAGAATCTGGTGAAGGAGGCATTTTCCGATCCCTCGCTTGCGTATCTGTGCTTCACCTCGGCAAATTCCATAAACTTCGGCAGGATACTCCCGCAGATGGTCTACTACTTCCACGCCTATGCCCAGCTCTGCCGGGATGGCGAGGGTATCGCCGTATCGGTTCCCTCGGGGAACTTCGGCAATGCCCTGGGCTGCGAGTACGCGAGACGCATGGGTCTCCCGGTAGAAAAACTGATCATGCCGACAAACGAAAATGACGAGTTTCCACGATTTCTCGAAAAGGGCACATATGAAAAGGTATCCCCATCGCTGGCATGCCTCTCAAACGCCATGAATGTCGGACACCCAAGCAATCTCGCCCGTTTTTTCGAACTGTATGGCGGCACCGTAGACAGGCTGGGAATGGTCCACCGGTACCCCGATATCGATGCTATAAGAAAAAATATCTTCTCCGTGAGCATATCCGACGAAGAAACAAAAAGGTGCATCAAAAAAACATATGAAAGGTATGGTATCGTCTTGGAGCCCCACGGTGCGGTGGGGTGGCGGGGGCTTGAAACCTATCTCGAATGCTACGGCGATTTCCCCCTCTGCGTGTCACTGGAGACGGCACATCCGGCAAAATTTCCGGACGAGATTGTGAAACTCCTCGGCATCGCCCCCGCACTGCCCGACAGCATGAGAGGGATTGACGAAAGAAGAGGTGAATCGGTACGATTGTCCGCGGATTATACCGTATTCAAAGAGTATCTCCAGGACAATTTGAAATCGGAGGCGTAGAGGGTTACCCACCCATGGCGGGGCTGCTCTGCTGCCGAAGTCATGCCCCTGTGAGATGATACTGTCTTGACCCCTGCACGCATTGAAGAGAGGCACTGTGCCCTTGAAAGAAAAAACACACGACACATCAAAGAGAGACGATCTCTACCGGGTAATCTCCAAGGTGGCAACGGATATGATTACCGTGTGGGACATGGATCTGATGCTCGTCTATGCGAATCCTTCCGTGGAGAATACCCTTGGGTACAACGGAGAAGAATTAAAAGAGCTGGTAAACAATTCGGGGAAACCCGGTCTTAGACGTCTCGTGGCCCCCGACTCCCTGAAGCCCTTCCGCGCCGAGGTGCGCGCAAGGCTAAAAAAGCATTCAAACCTGAGCGTGTCTGAACGGCGCCATCCCCTGGAACTGGAGCTGATCAGAAAGGACGGCTCCACCCTATGGACAGAAACCGAAAACAGCCCTCTGAGGGACGAGGGCGGATGCTGTACCGGCTTTCTCTCCATTACCAGGGACATCAGTGAACGGAAGCATACCCGGGAAATGCTGTCAAAAAGCGAGGAGCGGTATCGAAACATACTCGAAAGCATCGAGGAGAGCTATTTCGAGCTTGACCTTGCCGGAAATTTTACATTCTTCAATGACGCGCTGTGCAGGATGACCGGGTACTCACCTAAAGAATTAATGGGGATGAACAACAGAAGGTATACGACCCCGGAGACGTCACAACAGCTCTACAAGACCTTCAAGAAAATATATGCCACGGGGAAACCTGTAAAAATTAATAATTACGAAGTAATACAAAAAACCGGAGCGGTCCTGATCAACGATATGTCCGCCTCTCTGCTGTTGGATTCATCGGGCAGGCCTATAGGGTTCCGGGGTGTTGCGCGCGACGTCACGGAGCACAAGAAGAGAGAACGGGAACTGAAAGAAAGCTACGACAACCTTCAGCATATGCTGGAAGAGACCGTACGGGCGCTGGCATTCACCGTCGAGGTACGGGATCCCTACACGGCCGGTCATCAACGGCGGGTAGCACAGCTTGCCGATGCCATCTCCCGGAAAATGGGCCTCCCACTGGAAAAGGCGATGGGAGTGCGGATGGCGGCACTGATACATGATGTCGGCAAGATCCAGATCCCCGGAGAGCTCCTGAGCAAACCGGGCCCGCTCAGCTCAAACGAGATGGATCTGGTCAGGACCCATCCGGCGGTGGGCAGCAGTATATTAAAAGAGATACAATTCCCCTGGCCGATATCGGATATCGTCCTTCAACACCACGGAAGGCTGGACGGCTCAGGGTACCCTTACGGTATCGGCGGGGGAGACATGTCTACCGAGGCGAAGATTATCGCTGTGGCGGACGTGGTTGAAGCGATGGTGTCCCACCGTCCGTACCGGTCGGCGCTGGGGCTGGACAAGGCCATCGAGGAGATCTCAAATAACAAGGGAACCCTCTACGATACCAAGGCAGTAGAGGCCTGCCTGTCGCTCCTTACCGAAGATGGTTTTACCTTCAGTTAGGCGTCATAACGTATCGCTGTTCACCTTTCGGGACATACCACCTGATGAAGTTATGGCCGATGCCGATGGGTGCGGGTTCTACTCCGCGGAACCGGCTGCTGATGATGGGGAGAGCGTCCGGCACATACAGGAAGGTGTATGGCTGCTGCTCCGCAAGGATCTCCTGAATCCGGTCATAACACCTCTTTCTCTCCTTCTGGTCGAAGGTCCCCCTCCCCTTTTCCAGCAGATCGTCCACCTCTTCGTTTTTGAAAGAGATGAAATTAAGTTCGCCGGGTCCGGTCTTGCTTGAGTGCCATACATCGTAAAGGTCGGGGTCGAGGGTAATGGTCCAGCCCAGGATCGTCGCGTCGAATCTTTTCTTGTTGATAAATTCATTGATGAAGGCGGCCCATTCAATGACCCTGATCCTCACCGTTATCCCGATATCGGCAAGTCTCCTCTGGATGATCTCCGCGCACTTCGCCCTGACCTCATTCCCCTGGTTTGTTATGATCTCAAAGACAAAGGGCCTACCGCCACGGTCCAGCAGGTCGTCTCCATCGGAGTCTCGCCACCCCGCCTGGGCCAGGAGCTCTTTGGCCCTCTGCGGATCGTATCGATATCGTTTGACATCGGGGTTATACGGCCATGTTCCCGGTTTGAAGGGCCCCGATGTCTCCTCCCCCAGGCCAAGCAGGACACCTTCGACTATCTCCCTCTTGTTTATCGCGTAACTGATGGCCTGCCTGACCCGCCGGTCCCGGAAAAGGGGATTTTCCAGATTATAGCCGAGATAGGTGTAGGAGAATGACAAATATCTGTATTTATTGAAGTTTTTTCTGAACAGGTTGTTTTCCGTCTGCCTGGTGTACTGGAGCGGCGTCAGCCCCATCCTGTCTATTCCCTTCGCGCGAAGCTCCAGAAACATGGTGGCCATGTCGGGGATGATCCGCATAATGTATCCGCCGATATAGGGTCTCCCCTCAAAATAGTCCGGATTGGAGATAAGCACTATCTTCTGGCCGGTCTTCCATTCCTTGAACATGTACGGCCCCGTGCCTATCGGGTGACGCGAGAGGGGCGTTTTGGTGATATCCTTCCCTTCCAGCAGATGCCGGGGAAGCACCGAGGCGCCCCAGCTCGTGAGGGCGGGGGCGAACGGCTCTTTGTAGGTAACACGAAAGGTGTAAGGATCGATAACCCGGGCCTTTTCCACCTTGAGGAAATCGCCCGCATATGCGGTAGGGGTTTTGGGATCTATGGTAAGCCGGTACGTAAACAGGACATCCTCGGCGGTAAAGGGATATCCGTCGTGCCACTTGACCCCCCTTTTCAGATGGAAGGTAATCTCCAGACCGTCTTCGGAGATATCCCACGATTCCGCCAGATCGCCCACCACTTTCATATCCCTGTCATATTTCACAAGACCGTTGAAGACCAGGGATGCGATGCTGTGAGAGGTGCTGTCCGAAGAGAGTATAGAAATCAGGTTGGAGGCGTCCCCTATCGAACCCTCGACCATAATACCTCCATAGGCGGGGGCCGCAGGCGATTCTTTCGCACCGGAGTCGCCTTCCGGTTTGTCGATCCCGCAGGCGCACAATGAAAACAAACCGATTATGATCAGGATCGGCACAAGGCGGTTTATGGGTATCATAGAAGAATTGTGATTCATACCATTGTGATTCATACCTACTCACGTCAGGTCAAAGATTGGGGTAGCCGGGGTTCGGCACATCGAGCGCTCATGAAGCCCCCGTTTTTCATTTTGTAACACAACGGGCCCCCTGTCAAGAAATGAGTGTCAGGTCACTCATGGAGAGGCAGGAACCCCTGCCCTTCGAAGATAACAGGTGCTGGCAGTACCACAACCACGAAAGCCTTGAGCGGACCGCGGTATCGAAATCATTCTTGATAATGCAATGAGATATGTTATATTGTATGACAGCTGATACGGTACGTGAGGTGGTGTTCGCATGAAAAAGCAGATCCTCGTTGTGGAAGATGAACGTCTCATCGCCACGGATATCCAGCACAGATTGCACGGTATGGGATATGGGGTTGCCGCATTGGCATTTTCCGGGGAGGAAGCCGTCAAAAAGGCGGTGGAGCTGGGCCCCGATCTGGTATTGATGGACATAAAACTGGGGCCGGGCATAGACGGCATAGAGGCCGCAAGCCGCATTCATGCCAGATGTAACATGCCGATAGTATATGTCTCCTCCAATATCACCGAAGACAAAATGGAAGAGATAAAGCCGACAAACCCCTTTGGTTTTATCCTCAAGCCCTTTGAGGACAGGGAACTCCGCGTTACCATAGAAATGGCCCTCTACAGGCACGAGATGGAAGAGGCACTCAGTCAAAGCGAAGAAAAGTACCGCACCATCCTGGAGAGCATCGACGAGGCGTATTTCGAGGTCGATCTCGCCGGGAATTTCACATTCTTCAACGAGGCGCTGTCCAGGTTAACGGGCCTGCCAAGGACCGAACTGCTGGGGGTGAGCAACCTGCAATACGTCGAGCCCGAGACGGCGAACAGGATATACAAGACATTCAATGAAATATATCGAACCGGGAAGCCCGCAAACCTGATTGATTACGAGATCGTCAGGTTGGATGGAACCAGGAAGACCTTTGAGTTATCCGCATCCCTCATGAAAGATCCGTCAGACAACCCCGTGGGGTTCCGTGGAGTTGCCAGGGACGTTACCGAGCGCAAACTCGCCGAGGAGACCCTGCGCAAGAGCGAGGAGCGGTACCGAACCCTCTTCGAGAACAACCCCATCGAGACGATCATCGTGGACAAAAGGGCCGTCATAACGGGATATAATCACGAAAAGGTTAAATCGGGCAGCAGGCTCCCCCGTCCCGGGGACGTTATGTACAGGGATTATGCGGGAAAACACAAAAACGGTATGTACGCCGAGCTTATGGAATGCA
>CAZNBR010000049.1:0-13859 GCA_964571315.1 uncultured Syntrophaceae bacterium | reverse complement strand
CACGATGAACTCGTCTTCGAGGTCCCCGCGTCGGAGGTGGAGGAGATCATAACCCTCGTCAGGCGGGAGATGGAAGAGGTGATAACCCTGAAGGTCCCCCTGAAGGTCGAGATAGCCTCCGGAAAAAACTGGGATGAGGCGCATTGAGCGCCCCCCTTGTCACTGCATACCCGCGGCGCCCCCGAGGGGGCCGCTGAATCCATAACGATCCGAGGAGGAAGATCAAGAGCATGGCGATTATAGAGTGGAAAAAAGATGGAACGGTTGCGGTCATGACGATGAACACCAGCGAGAACAGGCATAATCCCGATTTTACCCGGGCCATCCTGGCCGTTTTTGATGAGATCGAGGGGGACGAGGATATCTCGTCCGTGGTTATCACCTCGAGCGATGCGAAGAACTGGTCACTGGGGATCGATGTCGTGTGGATCTCCGGCGCCATCGAGAATAAAGAGATCCAGGCCGTGAAGGATTTCACCTACGGTCTGGGGAAGATATTCACCCGGATCCTGTACTTTCCGATGCCCGTGATCGCGTCGATCAACGGGCATGCCTTCGGGGACGGGACCATCATGGCCTGCGCCTGTGATTTCAGGTTCATGAAGGCGGACAGGGGGTATTTCTGTTTCCCGGAGGTGGATATCAACATCCCCTTCCTTCCCTCGATGCTCGCCATCATCAGGAAGGCGATCCCCCACTACAAGCTGGAGGAGTTGGTCTACACCGGGAAGAAGGCGGGCGCGAAGGAACTGGAGGAGAGCCACGTGATCGTCAAGGCCTGTGAAAATGCCGACCTCCTCCTCGAAGAGGCAATCGCGTTCGCGCGGACCTTTACCAAGGGGCGGTGGATATTCGGGGAGAACAAGAAGAGGCTGCATAAACATATCATCGAGATCATAGAGAAGGAAGATACGGTCTTTATAGAGAAGCCCATGCAATGGTAACGAGAACCGTCATCGTCGTCGGGGGCGGCGCGTCCGGGATGATGGCCGCCGGACAGGCCGCCTCTGCGGGCGCACAGACGCTGCTCCTGGAAAAGATGCACCGCCCCGGGCGCAAGCTCGGGATCACCGGAAAGGGTCGGTGCAACCTCACCAACGTCGCTTCGCTTGCGGAGTTCATCTCGCACTTCGGGCCCACCGGGATCTTTCTCCGGCAGGCCTTCCACCGGTTTTCGAGCGATGAACTGGTGGCATTTTTTGAGGGGCTGGGGGTCCCCACCGTCGTCGAGCGGGGGGGACGGATATTCCCGGCGAGCGGACAGGCGCGCGATGTGGTCGACGCCCTGACGAAGTGGATACGCACGCAGGGCGCGGTTGTGCGCAGCGGGGTGTCCGTCGACGGTCTCCTCCTCGAGGGGGGGAGGGTGAACGGCGTCCGTGATTCCGGGGGGAGGGACCATCCTGCCGACGCCGTTATCATTGCGACGGGGGGCGTGTCGTACCCCGCCACGGGTTCGACCGGCGACGGGTACCGCCTGGCGCAGTCGGCGGGACACTCGATCGTGCCGGTTCGCCCTGCGCTGGTTCCCCTCGAGACAAAAGGAGATGTGGCGCCGTGCCTGCAGGGTCTGAGCCTGCGCAACGTGAACGTCGGCGTCCTGGTCGACGGCGCGAAGCGCGGCGAGGCGTTCGGGGAGATGCTCTTCACGCATTTCGGCCTTTCCGGGCCGGTCATCCTCTCCCTGAGTGGCGAGGTGGCGGATGCCCAGGATGCGGGGGGGAAGGTAAGTGTCTCCATCGACCTGAAACCCGCCCTGGACGAGCGCAAACTGGATGAGAGGCTCCTGCGCGATCTTGATCTCCATGGAAAACGAAAATTCGAAACACTGCTCAAGGATCTGCTCCCCGCAAAACTGATACCCCTCTGCGTGGAACAAGTCGGAATTTCATCTGAGCGGAGGGGGCATCAGATTACAGCGGAGGAACGGAGGCGTCTGCGGGCGTGGCTCAAGGACTTTCGCCTGGAGGTGACGGGGGTCCGTCCCATCGCCGAGGCCATCGTCACCGCGGGCGGGGTCGACACGCATGAGATAGACCCCAGGACGATGGCGTCGCGCCGTGTGGATGGGCTCTATTTCGCGGGGGAGGTCATGGACGTGGATGCGGACACCGGGGGGTACAACCTCCAGGCGGCGTTTTCCACCGGATGGCTCGCGGGGAAATCGGCGGGCGGGGGGTAAGCTCGGGGCACAGCCGGTGATAAAAAGGTGTGCCAGTGCTCCGGGATCGTCTCCTTAAGGGTTGTTCTCCGAGGCAGGCATCTCAACCGCTTCCTTTACCAGGAATTTCCCCTTTTCGATCCTCTGTACAATCTTGTCTATGCCGATCTGACTGTTTTCAAACTTCACGCTGATCGTGGATGCCTCGGAGTTCAACTTGAAGGCGATGACACCGTCAGTCTTCTTCAGGATAGAACTTATCCTGGCCCTGCCTGATCAGTCCCAGCACCCGGAGACCTTCAGGTCATAGGTCCTTTCAGCGGCAATGGATGCCTGAGAAAGGGCAACGAGCAGTAAGCACAGGAACAGTGCGATGATTATTTTCTTTGCAATCATCAGTTACAAGTCCTCAACATTCCTAAGTATTTTCAATCTTCCTGTGTTGATCATGTCTTTCTTGGTCCCCTCCAGCCACGCGAGGAAGTAGTCTTCTCCCTTCAGCCTGAGGAGGGCATCCTTCATCGAATCTTTCTTCGCCGTCCATTCTTTTTCGTCCAGCGTACTCTCTCCTTTAAGTCTGATAACGATATAGCTTCCATCGACGAAGAATACCCTGTCCGGATAGGGATTTCCCCCGGATATCTCAAGAAGGGCCCCTTCCATGTCCGAGGAGTAGCCGAGCTGGGGTATCTCGGGTCCCGGCAGAAATAACCCGGTTTCCGACACCTTCAGACCCTCTTTTCTTGAGAGCTCCGCCATATCGGCTCCACCCCTCAGACGGCTGAGGATATCTTCGGCCTTTTTTTTGGCTGCCTGTATGGCGCTGCTCTGAGCATAGCTTTTTGTAACCTTTTTCAGAACCTCCTGGAGCTTGGGTATATGGGAAGGTTTCAGCGAGGCAAGTCTGAAGACATAGTACCCCGTGCTGTCGGAAAAGACGCGCCCCAGATCGCCTTCCTGCAGATCGAACACATATTCCCCCAGATCCTGAATGCTGGCAAGTTCACCGGTGAGGGGGACGTTGCGGAAGAATTTCGAGGTCTCTATGCCGAGCCCCCGCTCTTTGGCGTATTTTTCAAAGTTTTCATCCTGGTAGATGGTGTCGTGCGCCGTTGTCGCTTCCTTGAAGGCCGCATCCATACCCTTGATCGATTTCAGCTTCGAGACGATGTCGTTCCGTACCTTTGACAGGGGTTTTGCCTTTCCGTTATCTGTAAATTCGTCTTCATGGTAGTCGTAGTATTCCTGTATCTCTTGATCTGATATATTCGCAGTCTCGGTAAAGGATTCCCCTTTGAAGACGATGTATTCGATAGCTGCCATTTGGGGTATCCGGAACTCTTCACCGTGTTCGTTAAGGTATGCTTCAAGTGCCTCTTCGGAGGGTTCTTCTTTGACCTTGACCGCGTCGGTGGCTATCTTTATGAAGTTTACGTTGACCTTCCTGTTCTGCAGTCTGAAGATATCATACGCTTCCTGTTCGGATACCTTTGCCGATTCCCTGATAAGCCGCTCCAGCTTCCCTATCTTTAGAGCCTTTCTCTGAATGGCCTCAAAATTCTCCGGGGTCATCCTCTGGTACCGGAGGGCACGTTGGTAAAGATCGTTATCAAAGGCACCATCTTTCTGGAAGGCCGGATAGAAAAGGATGGATGCCTTGAGTTCGTCTTCGCTTACACCCAGCTTCAGTTCATCCGCCTTTGATAGGATGATCGCCTGGCTGATGGTGCTGTCGAACGCCTGCTGCTTTGGGTTGATTTGTTTGATCAGATCATCGGTGAGATGCTGGCCGTATCGCTGGCGGTAGAAATCAAGCAGGCTCTGGTACTCGTTCCTGAATTCCGCGTACGCTATCCGTGATCCGTCTATCATGGCGACGGTTTCAGTCTCCTGGTCCCCTCGCATGGATCCGAAGTAGAAGACGAAGACGATGATAATAATGCCGAGCACAACCTTCATGAGCCAGTTTTTGGCATGTTTCCTCATCAGTTGGAGCATATGTTCACTCTCTACCTTTCAATTTTAGTGAGTTGCATTAGTAGTATAGTACCATTCAAAATGCAATAATTTTCTGGAGAATGATAGACGGCGACCGATATCTGAAATGCGGGGAGATATCCTGCTCCGCTCCGTGATGATGGCTTCCCTGGAGAATTCGGCGGGGCCGGCCCGGCGGGACGCATCCCGGACGGACTACTACTGCTTCCGTAAGGCGAAGAGTGTGCGCTCTTGTCGCTCAAGATTCCGTTGTTCCGGGAAGTTGTTTTTAATTGATTAGGTTATTGAAATACTGTATAAACGGAGGCCAACCATGATGAATAGGGGGGTGAAGACTTGCTATTTGATTATATTATGGGTTTGGTATCGAACGATTTGGCTATCGATCTGGGAACGGCGAATACCCTGGTGTATGTGAAGGGGAAGGGTGTCGTTTTGAACGAACCTTCTGTTGTCGCTGTCCACAGGGACTCGAGGGGGGTAAAGAAGGTCCTCGCCGTGGGGACAGATGCAAAGATGATGCTGGGGAAGACCCCAGGAAACATCATGGCCATACGACCCATGAAAGACGGGGTGATAGCCGATTTCGAGATTACAGAGGCCATGTTGCGCCACTTCATACTCCGTGTCCATAATAGGAGGACCTTTGTTCGTCCGCGGATCATCATATCCATTCCTTCAGGCATTACCCTGGTTGAAAGGAGGGCGGTCAAGGAAACTGCTGAGTCCGCCGGGGCACGAGAGGTCTATCTTATCGAAGAGCCCATGGCAGCAGCGATAGGAGCCGGTCTGCCCATAACAGAACCCGTAAGCTCCATGATCGCCGATATAGGCGGAGGCACGACGGAAGTTGCCGTCATCTCCATGGCCGGTATCGTCTATTCAAAATCCGTCAGGGTCGCGGGGGACAAGATAGATGACGCTATCGTACAGTACATGAAGAGAAAGTACAGTCTCCTCATAGGCGAAAGGTCCGGGGAGATGATAAAGTGCACCATCGGGTGCGCGTATCCGGATTCCGAGCTGAGAACGGTTGATGTCAAAGGCCGGGATATTATATCGGGTATCCCCAAGATTGTTGAAATAAATTCCGAAGAAGTGACGGAGGCGATGTCGGAACCGATCAGTGTCATAATCGATGCCGTAAGAAATGCCCTGGAGAATGCTCCGCCGGAACTGGCGGCCGATATCGTCGACAGGGGTATCGTACTGGCTGGTGGCGGGGCCCTCCTGAGAAACCTGGATGTGCTCCTCAGGGAAGAAACCGGGCTCCCCATAACGATATGTGATGATCCTCTCTCAGCAGTGGCCAGGGGTGCCGGCAGGGCTCTGGATGAGCTGGATATATTGAAAGAGGTAACCGTTCAGTTATAGCCAATCAGCACCCCGGATTACATCTCTTTTCTCCTGGGATCCCTGCCTTCTGTTTGCTGGTAGTCTTCAGTTGTGTCGTTGTGTGGATATCAGCGCGTAAGAGGGTAAGAAATGGCGTCCCCTAAAAGATTGTACACTGTTATCGCAGTCCTTATCCTTGTTGCTGTTTCCCTTATAAGCGTTTCCTTTTATTTTAAATCACCCGAAAAAACGGGCTTTTTCAGGAAGATCACCCTGGAGGCGGCGGCACCCCTGGGGAGTGCCGTAAATTCGGCGCTGGGCTCTATCGGTATGGCATGGAACCGGTATGTTCTGCTGGTGGAACTGGAAGAGAAAAACAGGGAGCTGGAAAGAACAGTCGCGTCTTTGACACGGGAGGTCAATGACCGCCGTGAGATGTCCCTTGAATGTATAAGGCTGCGGGGACTGATTGATATGAAGAATGATGTCGGGTTCCCGGCAGTTGCTGCCAGGGTGGCGGGGAGAAACAGGTTGTCCGTATTCCGGACGGTGTTGATCAATAAGGGGACCGCTGACGGGATAGAGACCGGTTTCCCGGTGGTGGCTGCAGAGGGTGTGGCCGGAAGAATAATAGAAGTTTCGTGGAACGTGTCCAAGGTACTTCTTCTTGTGGATTATAACAGTAATATAGACGCTCTTGTCCAGAGAAACAGATGCCAGGGGGTGCTTCAGGGCGCCGGGAGCTCAGGATGTGAACTGAAATATGTTCAGAGATCTCAAGATGTACAGGTGGGAGATGTGGTAATATCTTCGGGTCTTGACGGTATTTTTCCCAAGGGGCTGCTTCTCGGAACGGTTGCTGCGGTTGAGAAGAAGGATTCCGGCTTGTTCCAGAGAATCAAGGTGTATCCGACACTTGACATTGCCAAACTGGAAGAGGTGCTGGTTATAGTGAAGAAACGGGGAGATGGCCGATGATATATTATCTGCTGCTGCCTGTCTTTTCCCTCCTCCTGTTGACGATTCAGATAACGGTTTTCGACATATTTTTCCTGGCGGGGGTGGCTCCGGAGATATCATTGATACTGGTTATATATGCAGGTTTTTACCTGGGCATTGCACGGGGGGGTGCGTTGTCTGTTGTCCTGGGTTTTTTCATGGATTGTATGACGGGTGTTGTGCCGGGTTTCTTTGTCCTCAGCTACATGCTGATATTCCTGATCTCTAACGTAGTCTCATTCAGGGTATATGCCGGGGGGATGATCTTTGCCACGGGTTTTACGTTGGCATGCGTCCTCCTTGAGAAGCTCCTGATAATCTTGATGTATAAAGCACTATACGGTATGAATGTGCTTTGTGATATACTCAACATTTCGTTTTTCCAGGCTGTAGTCACCGGTGTGTTGGCACCTGCCTTTTTTGCCCTGTTCCGTCGTCTTGAGGTTTTGCTGAGTGTTTGGGAATCGAGATCGTCTGGCCAACTATGATCCGCAGAAGTTCAGGAAGAAGATACGTGCCTTTACATGGCTTGTTTTGTGCGCCTTCTTTCTCCTGATTGCCAGGATGTGGTATCTCCAGATTGTCAGGGGGGATAATCTCAGGCAGCGGTCTGAAAACAACCGGATCCGCATCCAGGAGATAAAATCGCTGAGAGGGTTGATAGTAGATACCCGTGGGGACATACTGGTGGACAATCAACCCTCTTTTGATATATCCATCATTCCTGAAATTGCAAAAGATATGGTCGATGTCGGGAACAGGGTGAGGAATCTATGCGATTGGGGGGAGGGTGGCCTCTCCCTTGAAAAGGCCACCCTCAAATCCGGGAAGCCGTTTGTCCCTGTGAGGGTCGCCAGGAATATCAGCAGGGATAAGCTGGCGGTGGTGGAGACCAATTCCCTGGACCTGCCCGGCGTGGTTGTCGATGTTGTGCCGGTGAGGGAATATGTATATGGGAAGATGACGGCCCACATCCTCGGATATGTGGGGGAGATAAGCGTCTCCGAACTGGAAAGGGATGCCGCTGCCTCTTACCGGGCAGACGACATAGTCGGGAAGTACGGGGTTGAGAAATATCTGAATGGGTCCCTCAAGGGTAAAAGCGGCGGGGAGCAGGTGGAGGTGGATGCGGCCGGAAGAAGACTGAATGTACTGGGAAGAATTGACCCGGTTTCCGGCTACAATCTTGTTCTCAATATTGATTCCGATCTCCAGAAGGTGTGCTGGGATGCCTTTCAGGAGAAGGCCGGGACGGTGATTGTTATGGATCCGCGTACCGGTGCGGTCATGGCAATGGTAAGCAGGCCGTCCTTTGATCCCAATCTGTTTAATCGCGGGATCTCCGAAGAGAACTGGAAGGAGTTGACGACGAATCCCTTGTGTCCCTTGCAGAACAGGGCCATCTCGGGACAATACCCTCCGGGTTCCACCTATAAACTGGTTGTCGCCGCCGCGGCGCTTGAGGAAGGTCTGATAACGGAGAACACCGAGATATCGTGTGACGGCACGTACCAGATGGGGGATCGAACCTTCAGGTGCTGGAAGAAGGGCGGCCATGGGACTGTGAATCTGCATCGTGCCATAGTGGAATCCTGCGATGTCTATTTTTATAATCTGGGAGAGCGGCTTGGCGTTGATAAATTGTCGGAATATGCTGAGAAGTTTGGTTTTGGATCAAAAGCAGGGATATCTCTTCCGGGGGAGAGGGACGGTCTGGTTCCCACAAGGGAATGGAAACTGAGAAGGTTCAAAGAGCCCTGGCAGAGGGGTGAAACCACCTCGTTGGCAATAGGACAGGGGTTCGCCCTCGTCACGCCTCTCCAACTGCTCGGGGCGTATTGCGCGCTGGCTAATGGGGGAACCCTCTATAAACCTCGACTTGTCAAGAGGATTGAAACGGCGGATGGGCAAACGGTCGAGGAATTTCCACCCGAATCGGAAAGTATGATTCCCATCAGTAAAAAAAATATCGATATCTTGAGGTATGCCCTGTGGGGGGCGGTTAATGAACCCCACGGCACGGGATGGGCGCTGAAGAGAGAGGAACAGGATGTGTGCGGAAAGACAGGCACCGCACAGGTCATAAGTCTCCCGGAGGATGAGGAGGACCAGAAAGGTGAGATACGGTATCGATTCAGGGACCATGCCCTGTTTGTCTGCTTTGCGCCTTACAAGGACCCCGTGGTGGCCGTCATGGTTGTTGTGGAACATGGAGGTCATGGCGGATCGGCAGCAGCCCACATCGCGCGCAAGGTTGTTGACGGGTACTTTAATCTTGAACAGAAGAGGCACACGAGATGAAGATCGATCGCAGGTTGCTGATCAATTTTGACTGGGTCTTTCTGGGAGTGGTGCTCCTGATAAGCGCCATAGGGATTCTGAACATCTACAGTGCCAGTCATAACCTGTGCGTGAGGGGGGAACCTCTCTACACAAAACAGATATACTGGCTCCTGGTGGGGCTTGTCCTGATGGCCATCACCTTCAGTGTCGACTATCACACCATCATACGGCACGCCTATCTCATCTACCTGATTTCCATTGCGCTTCTTTTCCTGGTTTCCCTTTACGGGGATATTACCCATGGTTCACAGAGATGGCTGGTCCTGTGGGGATTCTCATTCCAGCCGTCGGAATTGATGAAACTGGTACTGATCATTGTCCTGGCGAGGCATTTCAACGATAACAAGGAAGAGGGGTACCATTCTGGGAAGATTTTGATTCTTCTTGCCATTGTGGGGGTGCCTTTTTATATGATAGCACGGCAGCCGGACCTGGGCACTGCCATGTTCCTGGTGATCCTCTTCGTTTCTATAGTGGTTTTTGTCGGGATCGGCAGGAAGCTTCTTGTATGGGGTATCTCGGGCGGCATGGTACTGGCCCCCCTGTGCTGGTTTATCCTGAAGGATTACCAGAAAGAGCGGATCCTCACCTTTTTAAACCCTGAACGTGATCCCCTTGGCACAGGGTATCACATTATACAATCCATAATCGCCATCGGCTCCGGGAGCCTTTGGGGGAAGGGCTTTCTGAGAGGAACCCAGACACAGCTGAAGTTCCTGCCCGAGCAGCAGACGGACTTTGCCTTTTCCGTTTTCGCCGAGGAATGGGGTTTTCTGGGGGTCGCAGTCCTGATCTTTATATTTCTTGCGTTGATACTGTGGAGCTTAAAGATTACCCGAAATTCCAGAGATCTGCCGGGGGTCTTGCTGGCTTTTGGGGTGACTATGTTCGTTTTCTGGGGTATATTTATAAATATCGGCATGGTCCTGGGCATGTTCCCTGTTGTGGGGATACCGCTTCCCTTCTTCAGTTATGGAGGGTCTTCGATGGTTGTCCTGATGATGGGGGCGGGCCTGATGATGAATGTGAGTATGAGGAGATTTATCCTCCAGCCGTGACGAGTTGGGGGCATGCCGTGTCCTCTGTCCGGATTGCAGTGCCCCGCTCAAGCGGCCGACACGGAGGGTAGAGGCTGGAAGGTAAGAAGATTAAGGGGAGTGACTCTCCTGATCCTATTTTACAGGAGGTCAAAGAGAGGAGATTGTGGATGACAGATAAAAAAAAGAACATGGGTGAGGACATAAAGGCCTTTTTAGGCAAGGGTGCGGAGTTCAATGGGAAGCTTGTCCTGAATGGTTCGGTGCGCATCGATGGCGAGTTCAGGGGGGAGGCATTGGGCAGCGGGACGTTGTTCATAGGAGAAGGTGCCTATGCCGAAGCGGATATCGCGGTTGACAGCATCGTAATCTCCGGCGAGGTGAGGGGTAACCTCATCATCAAGGAAAGAACAGAGATTTCATCCACTGGCAGACTGGTGGGCAACGTAAAGACAGCGCTCCTTGTGGTGAGAGAAGGGGCGGTTATCGATGGCGCATGTCAGATGTCAGACGATAATACGGGGAAGGATTTGAGGGATAAAACAGCGGAGTGACGAAGCCTATCTAATTGGAAAACATCATAAAAGCTAATTTCCCTTCCATAGATACGGGCCACGGCATTAGAGTATGACCGACGGTCAAAAAAAACTTGACAAGGTTCCGGAGTTATGGTTAGTACTCCCCGGCCTCGGCCTTTGGGAGGCCGCGCCTTTGGGGGGCCGCGAGCGCCTGAGATGGAGTTTTTCCAAGGGCTTTTGGGGCGCAAGATTTTTAAATATTTAACTCAAGGGATGGTGAGCGGTAATGGTAGAACTGAATTATACAGTTTGGATCCAGATGGCCAACTTCCTCGTGTTGATTCTTATGCTCAATTTTCTCCTGTTCAAACCTGTCTTGAAGATCATCGAAGAAAGAAATAAAAAAATTGAGGAGTCGAGAGAAGGGATAAAGTCTCTCGATGAGACAATCGAACGCAAGATGGCCCAGTACGAGGAGAGGATACGCCAGGCGAGGGCAGAGGCCGCCCTTCAGAGGGATGCGGTCACGGAAGAGGGTACGGAGCAGAGCAAGGTGATAATCGGCAAGGTACGGGATGATCTCTCAAAGAAGCTGGAAGACTTTAAGGCCCAACTCCAGAAGGAAACAGACGCGGCCAGGGGTTCGCTTCGGGAACAGACAAGGACGATAGCTGCCGAGATTTCTGAAAAGGTGCTGGGAAGGGGTGTTCAATGAAACGACTTCTTTTTGCTGTTTTGGTTTTTACCCTGGTTCCTGCGTTCGCTTATGCATCAGGAGGTGGAGAAGCACACGAGGGCGGTGTGGGCGACCTGTGGTGGAGAATTCTCAACTTTACCATACTGGCCGCCGTTATTTACAAATTTTCAGCCAAGGCAATCGTGAATTTCTTCGTCGGTGATCGCGCGTCCATTAAAAATTCGCTGGACGAGGCGGTGACGGCAAAGGAGGAAGCTCAAAAGAAACTGGCGGAGCATTCTGCCAGGCTGGACAAGGCCACGGCGGAGATACAGGGCATTGCCGACATGATCAAGGAGCAGGGGCTTGCGGAAAAAGAGAAGATTATAGAAGAGGCGAAAAGGACCGCCGAGAAGTTGAAAGAAGACTCGGAGGCCAGGATTGACCAGGAATTCAAGAGGGCCCTTCATCAACTCAGGAAGGAGGCCACGGAGCTTTCCGTTACGATGGCCGAGGAGATTCTCGAAAAGAACATTGAAGCAAAAGATCACGAGAGCATGGTCAACGATTTCTTAGATAGGATGGTGAGCCGAAATTGATTGGAAGCGATATTGCGAAGAGGTATGCCAGGGCGCTGTTTGGTATAGCGCGAGAGGAAGATACGATAGAGGCCATATACGGCGAGCTTAGGGGATTTTCCTCCCTGTTGGAGGAGAGCAAAGACTTGGCGGAGTTCTTTGCTAATCCCGTATTCGACAGCTCCGACAAGGCGGCCGTTATGGGAGACATCCTGAAGAAAGTTAAGATGTCGGGCACTACATCTAATTTTCTGAAACTGCTGGTGGATAAGAGAAGGATAGATGCCCTCGGACAGATTGAAGAGCGTTATCGAAGATATATGGATGATGCCTTGAGCAAGGTACGGGTTGACGTAAAAACGGCATTCCCGCTGTCAAGCGAGCTGTCCGCAAGGATCAAGAAACAGATGGAAGGCCTGACCGGAAAGAATATTGAGATGGTTGTTGACGAAGATCCATCATTGCTGGGTGGTGTTGTTATAGGGGTAGGAGATACCCTGTACGACGGCAGCGTTCGAGCTCAACTGAACAGCATAAGGGAACTCATAAAGGAGGATATGTAAGGGATGGATGCAATCAGGGCAGAGGAAATAACGCAGGTAATTTCCAAGCAGATCAAGGATTATGAGAAAAAACTGGATGTCAGCGAAATAGGAACCGTCCTGTCGGTCGGTGACGGTATTGCCAGGGTGTACGGCGTGGAAAATGCCATGGCCATGGAGCTCCTCGAATTCCCCGGCGGCATACTGGGAATGGTGCTCAACCTTGAGAGAGACAACGTCGGTGTTGCCATCCTGGGTTCAGATATACATATCAAGGAAGGTGATGTGGTCAAGAGGACGGGCAAGATTGCGCAGATCCCGGTGGGAGAGGCCCTACTCGGACGCGTTATCGATGCCACGGGAAAGCCCATAGATGGAAAAGGCCCCATAGAGACGGATACCTACAGCAGGATCGAGGTGGTCGCGCCCGGTGTGATCAAGAGGCAGCCGGTCAACCAGCCGGTCTACACGGGACTGAAATCCGTCGATGCCATGACGCCCATCGGAAGAGGGCAGCGTGAACTGATAATCGGAGACCGCCAGATAGGCAAGACGGCGATCTGTATCGATGCCATCATCAGACAGAAGACCACCGGTATCAAGTGTATCTATGTTGCGATAGGGCAGAAGAAATCAACCGTTGCACAGGTGGTCGAGGCACTGAGAAAACATGATGCCATGGATTACACCTGTGTCGTTTCGGCCTGTGCCAGCGATCCGGGAACACTGCAGTATATAGCCGCGTTTGCGGGGTGCAGCATCGGTGAATACTTCAGGGACAGAGGGCAGGATGCCCTGATCATCTACGACGATCTCTCCAAACAGGCCGTGGCCTACCGGCAGATATCGCTCCTCCTGAGACGGCCTCCGGGACGCGAGGCGTATCCCGGTGACATCTTCTATAACCACTCACGGCTGCTGGAGCGTGCCGCTAGGGTGAGCAAGGAGTTGGGCGGTGGTTCTCTTACGGCGCTTCCCATCATTGAGACCCAGGCCGGGGACGTTTCCGCGTTTATTCCCACGAACGTTATCTCCATTACCGACGGTCAGGTCTTCCTCGAGCCGGATCTGTTCTATGCGGGTGTGCGACCCGCAATCAACGTCGGTATCTCCGTCTCCCGGGTCGGCGGTGCGGCGCAGGTGAAGGCGATGAAGCAGGTCGCCGGTACCCTGAAACTCGACCTGGCGCAGTATCGGGAGCTGGCCTCCTTCGCGCAGTTCGGGAGTGACCTCGACAAGGCGACCCAATCCCAGCTGGAGCGGGGAGTCAGGCTCGTTGAGATCCTGAAACAACCCCAGTTTCAGCCGATGTCGCTGTCTCAGGAGGTGGTGGTACTGTACGCGGGCGTCAGAGGATTTGTCGACAAGTATCCCGTGGATAAGATCAAGGACTATGAGAAACAGCTCCTGGGCTTTTTGGAAAGCAAATATGCGGATGTGATGAAAGAGATAGATGAAAAACAGGAACTCGATCCGGAACTGGACAAAAAGATAAGGAACGTCTTGACGGAGTTTGATTCCGTGTTTGCCTCCGAATAGGGGAAACAGGCATCTGGATAGTAACCCGGACAGAGCATAGGGGAGTACTTTTTAATGGGCGCATCGTTAAAGGAAATCAAGAGACAATCTGTAGCCGTAGATAAGACCAGACAGATCACCAGGGCTATGAACA
>CAZNBR010000048.1:0-13999 GCA_964571315.1 uncultured Syntrophaceae bacterium | reverse complement strand
TTGGATCCCCCCTTTTGCGGGAATGACAACTTTGGCATATTTTGTTGCCGGAGTAATAATCTCAGGTTTTTTATGGGGGAACCCTTTGGTACCGGTGGGCGATCCATTAACCCTCAAACCGGTATTGATGGTTTCGTAAAAAGTCTCAATAATTTGTCATTTCGAGTGAAACGAGAAATCTTTAGTCTGCAACACCTTAAAAATATAAGATTTCTCCCCATGGTCGAAATGACACATTCGCTGAATTTGACTTTTTACAAAGCCGTCAGTATTCCCGACTCGTAAAATCGACTTTGGGATACTCCATGATGTCGGCAGGCCCTATAATATGTCCCGTAACCTCTTATCTAATTGTAGCAATGTGAGGCTCTTTTGTGCTACCTTCCCTTGGCCGTCATTTCTTTCCTTCTTTAGTTTATTGATGTTTTTTCATAGCAACATCCTATCAAGAGAGGATAGCCGGACTGCCACTTTATTTATTTTTGCTTTAGGGAAAAAGCTTAACTTTTATAGGGAGATCAAAATGATGACAGCCAGTGCACAATTGGAGAAGCTATACGCGGAAAGGGGAAAGCGCGCCAGAGAGTTGCATGAATCGGGTAAGAAGGTTATCGGATACTTCTGCTGTTTTGTCCCCGATGAAATTATCACCGCCTTCGACATGGTGCCGTACCGTATCCAGGGAAGCCAGAGTCAACCCATCGATCAGGCGGACGCCTATATCGAGCCGATGGCGTGTCCCTTCGCCCGAAGTTGCTTCAACCTTGCCTTGAAGGGGCAGTACGATTTTCTCGACGGCTTTGTGGCCCCTCACAGTTGCGATACAATAGAGCGAATGTATCACATCTGGCGCCACAATAAACCCGCCCCCTTCAATCATCTCATTAATGTACCCCATATGCTGGGACCCAGCTCCGATACGTTCTACCGGAGTGAATTATCCTATTTTATCAAAAATCTGGAGGATTGGTCGGGCCGGAAATTTGATCCGGACAAGCTGAAGGATGCGGTCAAGCTCTACAACCAGCGACGCGCCCTCCTCCGGGAGCTGTATGAATTGAGAAAGTCCGATCCGCCTTTGGTTTCGGGGACGGAGGTTACCACGGTTCTCGTGGCGGGCATGGGCATTCCGGCCACGGAGCACATGGATCTCGTACGGCAGTATATCGCTGATGTCAAGGCACGTCCGGCGCCGAAGGCCGAGAAGCTGCCCCGCATCTTCATCTGGGGGAATGAGATTGACGATACCGCCTTTATAAACCTCGTAGAGGAAAGCGGCGCCCGGGTGGTGATGGATGACCTTTGTACGGGCACCCGTTTCTTCTGGGACGATGTTCCGGAAACGGCGGATCCCCTGGACGGGATCGTTGCCCGATACCTGTACACCCACTGCCCCCGCAGCAATGTTCCCCAGATGGAAACCCGGGGAAAGGACCTGGAAAACCGCTATGGCTATATCGGTCAGTTTATCAGAGACTGGGGTGCCGACGGGGCGATCTTTTATATCGTGCGTTACTGCGACACCTGTGAACTGGAGGGGCCGGATCTGAAGGAGTATCTGAACGGTATGAATATCCCGGTTCTTATGATCGAGGATGATTATTCGACCTCGACGATCGGGCAATTGCGGACACGGGTCCAGGCTTTCCTGGAAATGGTTGAATAAGGAGGAGGACCATGAAAGCAAAAGAACACGTTAAGACGACGGCGGTAAAAGGCACCAATATGGCCCGCAAGGTACGGGGCCTGGTGAAGAATATCTATCAATCCGCTCATGAGGCGAAGGCCGAGGGGAAGAAAGTGGCCTATATGATGGTGAGCTCACAATATGACGAGATTCTACGCGCCATGGATGTGGTCCCGCTTCCCACGGAGAATTATGCCGGCCTTTGCGCGGCTAAGCGCGAAATGGATCGCTTTCTTCTGAAGGCGGAGGCGGACGGCTATTCGCAGGTGCTGTGCAGTTATGCCCGGATAGGCCTCGGTTTTGACAGTCTGAGGAAAGAGATGGGCGGGATACCTGAAAACTCCCCCGACGGTGGGATGCCCATGCCGGACATGATGCTGGGCAGCAGTGCCGTGTGCGATCCCCGGTTCAAATGGTTTCAGGCTGCGGGGCGTTATCAGCACGTGCCCACCTACAGTATCGATTGCGTGGCACCGCCACCCGATACCGACCTGAATGAGGTACGCGACTACTATATCCGGTATCAAACAGAGCAGTTCCAGGGACTGATAGCGTTTTTGGAGGCGCAGACGGGGAAGAAAATGGATAAAGAGCGCCTCTGGGAGGCAATTCGGCTGTGTGATGAGGCCTGGCGTCTCTGGTACGAGACTGATCGCCTGCGTGTCGCTGTTCCCAGTCCTATGCCGGCCCAGGATCACTTCAGCGTCATGGTTGCGGCCTACTATTATTCCGGCACACAAGTGGCGGTGGATTTTTACCAGGAACTCTACGAAGAAGTAAAACATAAGGCGGAAAATAAGATCGGCGTCATCCCGGACGAGAAGTACCGCATCCTGTATGGCGGCGGTCTTCCCCCTTGGCATACGCTTTGGATATTTAATTATTTTGAGAGCTTCGGCGCCGTTTTCGTGATGGAGAATGTTTACCGGGGGTACGACCCGGTGGAGGTGCCGACCCATGTGAAGGATCCGGTGGAATATCTGGCGTGGAGGGCTTTCCTGCGCTTTACACAGCGCCATGAAAAGGCCAAGGCCAACAGTGGCAATCCGGCGGTGGAGAGGCTCCTGGGGATGATCGATGATTACAAGATAGACGGAGTCGTTTTTCATGCCTGTCGTTCCTGCCGTGCCACGACGGTCGGCCAGGTGCATCTGAAAAACATCCTGGGTCAGTACACGGATATTCCCATGATGCAACTCGTCTCCGACATGGTGGATCTTCGGGACTACTCGGAGGCGCAGTGGAAGGCCCAGATTGGGGCATTCATTGAGGCGTTGGCCGGCAGGCGTCTCACGTAATATTTGAGAGGAAATTTGATATTTATGATTTTCGCCGGCATCGATATTGGCTCCACCATGACCAAGGTAGTCATGGTGAATGAGCAGGAAGAGGTCTTGGCTTCGGTCATCGGTCCCACAGGAGCAGAACATCGCCACCTTGCCCTGACGGTGATAGATGAGGCCGTCCGCAAGATCGGCATCTCCTTTGAAGAACTCGATTTTATCGTGGCGACGGGTTACGGCCGGATCAACGTTCCCTTCGCGGACAAGCAGATCACGGAGATTACGTGCCATGCTCGTGGTATCCGGGCCATCTTTCCAGGGGCTCGGGTCATCATCGATGTTGGCGGGCAGGATTCGAAGGGTATCAAGCTGGATAGCGAGGGGAAGGTAGCTGATTTTACCATGAACGACAAATGCGCCGCCGGAACGGGGCGGTTTCTTGAAGTCATTGCCGAGACCCTGGGTGTCAAACTGACCGACATGGGGGCGCTATCTTTGACAGCCAAAGGGTATGTCAATATCTCAAATATGTGCACTGTGTTCGCTGAGCATGAAGTTACCTCACGGCTTGCAGAGGGCGCAGGGGTCCCGGAGATCGTGGCCGGACTCCATGAGGCAATCGCTGGTCGGGTGGTCAACATGGTGCGCCGTCTGGGGTTTGAGAAGGATGTGGTGTTCACGGGTGGTGGCGCCAAGAATATCGGCTTGGTGAAGGCCATAGAGGGCAAAGTTGAGTTCCCCGTGCTGGTGCCGCCGGAGCCCTTCATCACCGGGGCCTTGGGGGCGGCACTGTTGGGCAAGCGTTTTGTGGATCGCGGCATGACGCGTGATCGTGAGCGGAGGCTGGAGGGCGTGACCTTTTTCTCATGAACGATACTCAAAGATATTATGCCGGTCTTGATATGGGTTCCGTATCCATAAAGGCGGTCTTGGTCAGCGATCACCGCTTGATTGCTTCCGAGATCGTGGCCTCCGGAGGTAAGTACAGGGATGCTGCCCGTAAGGTCATGGACGGAGTCCTGGCCAAGACAGGCATCGACGAAGATCGACTTGCGGGGATGATAATCACGGGCCTGGGCGCCGAAAGCGTACCCTTTGACGTTCCTCAGGTCTCCGATATTTCCTGCCAGGCCATGGGTATCCACTGTCTCTTTCCTTCCGCCCGAACAGTGATAGATATTGGCGGACAATTTACCAAGGCGGCAAGGATTACCCCCCGGGGCCGGATAGCCGATTTTTTGATGAGCGAGAAGTGCGCCACCGGATCGGGGCGCTTTTTGCAAGTCATTGCCCGAATTCTCCAGGTGAAACTGAAGGATATAGGCCCCCTGTCGTTGACCTCTGAGCACCCCGTTGAATTTTCAACCAACTGTGCCGTATTCGCCGAGTCGGAGACGGTATCCCGCGTCGCCGAGGGGGCGAAGGCTGCGGACATTCTTGCCGGGGTTCATCGCGCCATGGCCTCCAAAGTGGCCATGCTGGCCAAGAGGGTAAAAATGGAACCGGATGTGATTTTGACGGGTGGCGGTGGCGAAGACGCCGGGTTGGCCTTGGCCATTAGCGACGCCCTTGGCATCAAAATTCTCGTCCCGGATCAGCCCCGACTTACAGCGGCCTTTGGCGCCGCTTGCTTCGCGGAAGAGGGGGTTGTTCAACAAACATTAAGGGGAAGAAGCTCTGTCGGGCCGTAATACATTTAAATTCCTCAAAGCTTATATCCCCCGCCCCTTGGGACATTCAATTTTTTTTTACGATGCTCCGTTGCTTGCGGCGGGTCAGTTCATACTAAAAATGGTTCGTCAAGAAATTTTATATAGTTGAAAGTTCGTATTCACAGCGAACGGTTTTCAGGCGCATATAACGTGGCACTGGAAATCTTAGCTGACGAATCCTTGGAAACATTTAAGAATACTATCAATAAAGATTGATAACTGGCCTCGCCGCCGGTCCGGAAAAACTGCGAAAGAGTAGGGGGAAGGACCCTTTCAGCGACCGCGTAAGAAACGCAACGCGCTCTCCACGAACTGCTCGTGGCCCAGGTCAAACTGGCGATGCAGATTAAAAACACCAAACAGGACACGGCATTCGAGAAAATGCCAGTTGGAACCTCTATTGGCGCTTCGTTGTGCCAGCACTCAATCGGTCGGCAGCAGGGAGACACCATATGATTAGTGCATCTTTCCTCGCTCTGGTTCACAACGCTCTGATTCACAACGCCGCACTGTTGGTGGCGGTGGCTTTCATCTTTGACGTGGTCGCGATCCGGTGGCGGCCAGGGCAGGCGTCATTCATGCAGGTGCCTGTCGGTCTGGCTCTCGGCAGCATCGGTATCACCGTCATGCTCACCCCCTGGATATTCATGCCGGGGATCCTATTTGATACGCGTTCGGTGTTGCTCGGCGTATCCGGACTCTTCTTCGAGTCGCTTCCCACCGCGGTAGCCATGGCGATGACCGCGGCGTTTCGTTTCTATCAGAGAGGAGCAGGCACCTTGGCCGGCGTTGTCGTGATCCTCACATCCGGGACAATCGGGATCGCCTGGCGGCACTTTCACCGGCGGTCCCTGTCCGAGATCTCCTGGTGCGAACTCTACCTGTTCGGCATCGTGATCCATATTGTCATACTGGTCATAATAATGTTCACACTGCCCTGGGAGACAGCCCTGCGGGTACTTTCAAATATCACGCTGCCAGTCCTGGTGATTCATCCTCTGGCAACCGCCTTGCTGGGTACGTTGATGGTCAACCGGCTGCGGCGCGAACAGACGGAGGAGACACTGCGGAAGAGTAAACAGGTTCTTAGGTCATTGAATGCTGGCAGATAGACTTCGGCCAAATACCGGTTGGCAGCTTCCATCGTGGTGATCCTATACAGGGCCAGTTCCTTGGGAAGCCGACCCTGATGAGTACCAAAGGCCCGTTCGCTTCGCCCCCGTGCTTCCGGAGAATAGGCGGGTATCATCTCGATCCCTACCCTGCCAATAAGGTGCCAATAAGGTAAGGTGCCAATAAGGTTTGACATCCGGTTAAATTTTCATTAGTATCTTAAGCTAAATAAGTCAGCACCAAATTTTTTCCCCTTAACCCTTCTGATATCTATAGAGGGAGTGAGATGACTTTGATTTCCGGGTACAAAATCAAAGAGAAGATATGTCAGAACTCAAGCAGTATTCTATATAAGGGGGAGCGTGAAAAGGATGGTACCGCAGTTATCATCAAGCTCGCGGCAGAGGAATATCCCTCCCCCAAAAGCCTTTCCCAATTGAGACATGAATACAAAATCGCAAAAGACCTTAATATCAATGGCATTATCAGGCCTTGTGCCCTTGAGGAGTATGACAAGGGCCTGGCCTTAATCCTTGAGGATATTGAGGGACAATCTCTTAAAAACTTTCTTGCCTCCGGGGGGGGGGACCTAGAAGAATTCCTGGTTATGGCCATTTCCCTTACCCAAACGCTTTGCTACCTCCATCGAAACAACATCATTCACAAAGATATTAATCCCTATAATATACTCATTAACCCGGACAAAGGAGAGACTAAACTGACAGGTCTGAGCATCGCTTCAATCTTGCCTCGTGAAAATCCAAGCATCACAAGCCCCCGCATCATTGAAGGGACTCTGCCCTATATCTCTCCAGAGCAGACCGGTCGGATGAACCGTTCCATTGATTACCGTAGCGACTTCTATTCTCTGGGGGTGACGTTTTACGAGGTCCTTACGGGATCGCTACCCTTTCAGGCTTCAGACCCTTTGGAGTTGCTGCACTGCCATATGGCCAAGGAGCCTATTTCACCCCATGGAGTGGATCAGAAGATTCCCCAAACTGTGTCTACTATAACGATGAGGCTTATGGCCAAAACCCCTGAGGAAAGATACCAGAGCGCACAGGGGCTCAAAGCCGATCTGGAGGAATGCCTGAGGCGGCTTCGGACGACCGGAAGGATCGAAGATTTTCCCATCGGGCGTTACGACATTTCCGAGATCTTCCAAATTTCCCAGAGACTTTACGGCAGAGAACAGGAGATCCAGAGCCTTTTGAGAGTATTCGAACAGGTCACCGAGGGAAAAACGGAAATAATGATGGTGTCGGGATATACCGGTATCGGCAAAACGTCTCTGGTTCATGATATCTATAAAACCATCTCTCTGAAGAGGGGATATTTCATCTCGGGGAAATTCGATCGGTTTCACCAGAATGTCCCTTACAGTGCCCTAGTTCATGCCTTCCAAGATCTAGTGAGGCAACTCTTGATGGAGAGCGAAAGAGGGCTCCATCGGTGGAAGAAAAGGCTTCTCGATGCCTTGGGTCCCAACGGAAAGATCATCATCGATGTGATCCCCGAAGTGGAGCTTGTCATTGGCCTTCAGCCTCATGTGCAGGAACTGGGACCCGTGCAGTCTAAAAACCGTTTTAGGATGGTCTTTCAGAACTTCATCCGGGTGTTTTGTAAAAGAGAACACCCGTTAGTCATTTTCCTGGACGATCTGCACTGGGTAGATACAGCCACGCTCAAACTGATAAACCTGATCATGACCGATCATAAAACGCAACATCATCCTTTCCTGATCGGGGCCTATCGTGATAACGAAATGCACACCAATCATCCATTACTCAGCACCCTTGAGACCTTGCGAAAGCAGGGTGTCCATGTCAACGAAATTTTTTTAGGCCCTTTAAGTCTTAAGGATGTTAGCCAGCTGCTTGCAAACACTCTTCATAGCGATCGGAAATCAGTGAGATCACTTACCGAGTTGGTGGTCCGCAAGACCGGTGGCAACCCATTTTTTTTGAACCAGTTCTTACAAACATTGTATGAAAAGAAGTTATTTGAGTTTGATGTCCTTAAGGGCTGCTGGCAGTGGAAAATTGCACAGATAAAGAAGAGCAAGATGACGGATAATGTGGGTGATCTCATGGCGATGAAGATCCGAAAATTGCCGGAAGAAACACAAAATATTCTAAAACTAGCCGCATGCATCGGCAATCAATTTGATTTGAAAACACTGGCGAGTGTAAATGAAAAATCGGCATGGGAGACCGCCGATGGCCTGTGGCATGCAATGCAGAAAGGTTTAATCCTTCCCCCCCCCCCCTTCCCGATTTCCCCTCTTAAATTTTGAAGGGAGTGCCTCAATCTCCCATCTGGGATCTGAACTGGCCAATCCTGTATTCAGATTTTCTCATGACCGAGTGCAGCAAGCGGCCTATTCTCTGATCCAAGGCCGTCATAAAAAGGAGGTACATTTGAAGATCGGGCGGTTGATGTTAGGAAATAGCAGCAGGGGTGAATTAAATGAAAAGGTTTTTGCTATCCTGAATCATCTGAACTTCGCCGGAGATCTGATCACAGGTGAGAAAGAGAAAGAGGAATTGGCAAAACTGAATTTAATGGCCGGCACAAAGGCAAAAATGTCAACCGCCTATGAGCCAGCCTTGAAATATTTGACTGCGGGGATGCAATTATTGGGAGAAGGGAGTTGGCAAAACCGATATGAATTGATTTTCAAGTTGTACAAGCAGCGAGCCGAGGCCGAGTATTTAAACGGGAATTTTGAGCAATCCGAAAAACTGATTGACCTGACGCTAACCCATGCACGATCGGCCGTGGAGGAGGCTGAAGTATACAGCATGCTCATTGTGCAATATACCATGAGGGCAAGATACGCTGAGGCATACGATGTAGGACGAAAGGCGTTAAGCCTTTTGGATATAAGCCTCCCGGAAATAGACCAGACTGACATACAGGACATGCTGGATAGACAGGTAGCCGAAGTAAAAGAGAAAATCGGAGACAAAACGATTGCCTCATTGATCGATGCCCCTGAGCTGACCATACCGGAGAAAAAGATGGCGGCAAAGCTATTGGCGGATATGTTGCCGCTTGCCTATTTTCTCGATCTACGATTGTTCAGCTACCTCACTGCAACATTGGTGAGCATTTACTTGCAACACGGTTATGTTCCGGTTTGCTCATACGGCTTTGTATGCTACGGGCGCCTGCTCATTTCCCGGGGGGATTACAAATCCGGCTATGAGTTTGGATTGCTTGGCATACGACTGAGTGAAAAATTCAATGATCTGGGACAAAAATGTAGGTGTTATAACTCGTTTGCCAATTATGTACATTGTTGGGGAAGGCACATTAAAGGGGCAGATTCTCTTAACAGGGAAGGATATCAGGCAGGCCTGCAATCGGGAGAGTCCCAGTTCGCCGGGTACTGTTTGTGTAATACCCTGTTTAATCAGTTCTATCAGGGATTCAATCTGGAAAGAATCCAGGAACTGTGCTCCAAATATCAGCAATTTGTTTTGAAGACGCAAAATCAGATCGCAAACGGTGTGATTGCTACGGTCCGGTGGGCGGCGCTGAATCTAAGCGGTCATCCTGATGGAGAATATGATCCCGCAAATCACCCCTTTGGGCTGGACACCCAGTTTAAGGAAAGGCTCCAAACAAAGGCTAGTACTTTGGTATTCTGCCACTATCAGGTCTACCTGGCTCAGGTTCTCTATCTTTATGGTAAACCCAATTATGCCTTTCAACCTATACGGGAAGCAGAAAAAGTGCTGACTTATGTGGTTGGGAGCGTCGTTTTCGCGACACACAACTTCTATTATTCGCTAATCCTTGCAGCCCTTTATACAGGCGCTTCGGAAAAGATGCAGCGCTCATATCTGAAGCAACTGGAACTCAATCAAAAGCAGATGAAAATCTGGGCCGATAGCTGTGAGGATAATTTCTTGCATCAATATTTTTTGGTGGCAGCGGAAACGGCCCGTATTACCGGCAGGGACTCTGAAGCAATGGACCTCTATGACCGAAGTATTGAGTCAGCGAAGAAAAATGAGTTCATTCAGAATGAAGCCCTGGGAAACGAACTGGCAGCTAAATTCTGGCTCCTTAAAGGGGGAAAGGCCCTTGCTGAGCTCTATATGAGAAAGGCACAATATGCTTACCAAGTCTGGGGAGCCGAAGGGAAGGTTAGGGATTTGGAAGAGAACTATCCCCACCTGCTTGCGAAAAAACGGATTGAGAGTCAGATGACCGAGAGCACCAGTTCGGACGTGCTGGATCTATCTACGATAATGAAGGCCTCCCAAACCATTTCAAGTGAGATTGTGCTGGACAAGCTGCTGGCAAAGTTAACGAAGATATTGATTGAAAACGCCGGGGCACAAACGGGCCTTCTGATTCTGGAATCCAACGGCAGACTCCTGATAGAAGCCGATGGCGCTATTGACAGGGGCGAGGTCGCGGTGCTGCAGTCCGTTCCCATAGAAAAAGGAGGGAATCTCTCGCCTGCTATCGTCAAATATGTGGCCAGGGTACACGAATACGTGGTTCTGAACAATGCGGCTCAGGAAGGGATGTTCGTAAACGATCCCTATGTCAAATCCCACGGCACAAAATCCGTTGTGTGTGGCCCCATACTCCATAAATCTAAGCTGGTTGGTATCTTTTATCTTGAAAACATGCTCATTTCCAGAGCATTTACACCTGATCGGCTTGAAGTGCTCAAGCTTCTTGCCTCCCAGATCGCCATTTCAATTGAAAACGCCAGGCTTTATTCGAATCTGGAATCACAGTCCGAAAAGATCAAGGCCGTCAATTTGCACTTAAATCGAGAAATTGGAGAGCGCAAGAGGGCCGAGCAAAAATATCGTGATATTTTTGAAAATGCTGTTGAGGGCATTTATCAGACTACACCAGAAGGGCGCTTTATTACTGCTAATCCTGCGATGGCTCGGATGTTTGGCTTTGATTCGCCAGAAGAACTTATGAAAACGGTAACCGATATTGGACATCAACTCTATGTAAACCCTGAGCGTCGAAGCGAATTCATTTCCTTGGTGAGACATCACCAGACGGTGTCTGGGTTTGAGGTTGAATTATACAGAAAAGACGGCAGCGAGATGTGGGCATTGGTTCATGCCCGAACTGTTTCTGATGAGAATGATGAACTTCTCTTTATAGAAGGCATTGTCACAGACATATCCGAGAGCAAGAGGGAAGCAGAAGCCTTGCGCGAGAGAGAAGAATACCTACAAAAGGAGAACATCCGCCTGAGATCCAATATCAGGGATCGCTACAAGTTTGGCAACATTGTAGGTAAAAGCCCGGCTATGCAAGAGGTTTATGATCTTATTCTAACAGCTGCTGCCAGTGATGTTAACATTATTATCTACGGGGAATCTGGCACCGGCAAGGAGCTTGTTGCCAGGGCCATACACGATATGAGCGACCGTAAAGACAAGGCCATTGTGGCCATTAACTGCGGAGCGATCTCCGAAAATCTTCTTGAAAGCGAGTTCTTTGGGTATAAGAAAGGGGCGTTTACCGGGGCGTATATGGACAAGCGCGGATATTTGGACCAGGCTGATGGCGGAACCCTGTTCCTTGATGAATTGGGGGAAATTTCTCTGAATATGCAGGTAAAATTATTGCGAGTCCTTGAAGGACATGGGTATACTCCCGTTGGGGGTTGTGAAGTCAACAAAACCAATGTCCGCATTATCGCCTCTACTCACAGGGATTTGCAAGACCATGTTCGGAAAGGATTGCTGCGCGAAGATTTCTTTTACAGGATTCATATCATTCCTATCTATATTCCACCGTTGAGGGAACGGAAGGAGGATATTCCTCTTTTAATAGAGCATTTTCAAAAGGCATTCGAAAATGATGGAAAGTTGTCGGCCATTCCTGGGAAAATCACGGAGGCTCTGCTAAATTACGATTGGCCCGGAAATGTCAGGGAACTTCAAAACACACTACAGCGCTATGTCATGCTTCATAAGCTCGATTTTATGGGAGCGCCTCTACAGCAGTTAGAAAAGATGGCCGGTAATTTATATGAGGAAATTGGGGGAGATACACGAGCCCTTCGTACTGCAATGGAAAATTTTGAAAAAAACTATATTCTCAGTGCATTGAAGCAGAAGCAATGGCAAAGAACCGAGGCTGCTTCGATACTAGGAATCAATCGCAAAACCCTTTTTAAGAAGATGAAATATTATGGGGTTAATGGGCCACACAAGGGGGATAAGTGGCCCCATTTGTAATTTCCTAATTATTTAAAATAATTAACCCATCATTTCAATAAGCTTACGGGGCTTTACAGCCCCAATCCTTAAAGACAACCTTAAATTCAACCCCCCCCCATTTATTCAAAATGTATATAAATTATAGATATTTATATCACTCGCTTTAATTGGCATGTCATTTGCGATCTAGAAAGGCGGTTTTGTGTTGGGTCAATTTGGCCGATTTTCCAATGTTCTCTGAAAAATCGGACAGGCCGTTAAATCTGACGTTTGCCGTTTCAATATTGCCATTTCTTCATATACCATATGTCTTTGAGGTTGAATGAGAATGCGTAATGAAAAAGTGAAAACAATTAGAGAGCTGAAATTTCACCGAAATTGTACATCATAGATTCACGCAACCATACGCAACAGGGTATTGATAAAAGATTTTTTCAAAAGGATTAATTGACGGAGGGCTTGACATAAAATGGCAAACTTAAAAACATGGCTTTGGGGGGAAAAATAGGATCTTCTTATCATCTAAGTTCCCTAACAATAAAAGGCATTAAAACCCAGGGCAAGCCTTGGCCCTTTTTTTAACGGCAGCCCCGCCCCAAGCGGACGGGGTATTAAAAATCATAATAAAAACAGGAGGACAAAACTATGAGAGGAACATTGAGACTGATTTTGTTGGTTTTTGTGCTGGTGGTCGTGGGGATGGCCGGTTTCCAGTTAGCCGCTGCAGCCGGTGAGCCCATAAAAATCGGGGTCCTTACATCTCGTTCGGGAGTTTTGCAAGAGTGGGGTACCCAGGAGCTTCGAGGTTTGGAGTTGGGGTTGGATTACGCCACCAAGGGTACCAACAAAGTACTGGGTCGCGAAATCAAACTGATCCTCGAGGATGATGCCAGCAAGCCAGAGATTGGAGTACAAAAGGCAATCAAACTGTTGACCGAGGACAAGGTGGACATTCTCACTGGCGTTATAAGCAGCGGCATTGCACTGGCCGTTCAGAACAAGGCAAAGGAATATAAGAAGCCCTATATTGTGAGCTGTGCTTCTTCTGATGCAATAACCGGCAAGAACTTCAACAGGTACACTTTCCGGATCGGCAGGTCATTGCGCCAAGCCACCATTTCCGGCTCTAGATACGTCGTAAACAAGGTTGGCAAGAAGATTGCGATCTTGGCTCCAGACTACGCTGGTGGAAGAGATTTTGCCGGCGCTTGGAAGACTGATCTGGTCGCCAATGGAGCAAAGATAGTTATGGAGCTTTACGCCCCTCTGACCACCACCGACTTCACCTCCTATTTGCAGAAGATTAAGTACTCCGACTGTGATGCCCTGCTGTTGGTTGTGGTGGGCGCAAACTTCACCACCAAGCTGCCCAATCAGATCGTAGAAATGGGAATTAACAAAAGGATGAAAATCGCAGCGGACCTCGCTGATATCAAGTTTTTCAAGTCATTGGGCTTCTCCGGTGTGGGCATGGTGGGCACAGTCATGTATTACCACGAGCTTTTTGACAACAAGTTGAACAATTGGCTTGTCGAGAACCACCAGAAGCGCTTCAATGCTCCTCCGGAGTTGTGGGCAGCCCATAGCTTCGCCACCGGTATCGCCTTGGTGAAGGCCATTGAGAAGGCCGGCTCAGTGGAGACCGAGGCTCTGATCAGTGCCCTTGAAGGGCTTGAGTTCTACGGACCAAAGACCCTTACCGATAAGATACGCATTCGACCAGAAGATCATCAGGCCATGCAGGGAGTGCCCGTTGTTGAATTGGTCAAGGTTGAGGGCAGGGACTACCCGGTGCCTAGGCTTGTATTCTTACCTACGGCAGAGGAAGCTGCGCCCCCGATAGGCTTGAAATAATTGTAAAATTAATAAATTGAGAAAGGTGCTCGTTGTGCCTAAGGGAGCGGTGGCACTTTCTTAACCAAAACAATGGTACTGTCAACTTTTATGTGTAAATTTCTTATAGGCCAATTCTTTAAAGAATGG
>CAZNBR010000047.1:0-14045 GCA_964571315.1 uncultured Syntrophaceae bacterium | reverse complement strand
GCAGACCTCGGGGCCGAGGCTGGAGACAAAGGCCGAAATAATGATGATGTCACAATTCGCCGATATCGTTGGAATGACCATGGCGAGTGAGGCAACGATCGCGACGGAATTGGGGCTTGCCTACGCCGCGATATGCTCCGTGGACAACTACGGTCACGGTCTCGTCGAAGAACCCCTTTCGGCGGCGGAAATCACGGAAGGCGCACGCAGGAATATACGCACCATACTGAAGATTATAGACAGCTATATACGGACCGATGGCGGATAATGAGACCCGCCGGCACCCGAGCAGGGTGTCAGAAAAACCGTTTGCCCCGGCTGAGGCTGAAGGGAACGGCTAAAATGCTCCCAGCTGGCAGGAAGATATCTTGATATGCAGCGCTTCGCAGGCGCAGGCCACGTCCATTTTGGCAATGCCGAATCTCTTTGCAATCTCCCAGGATGGAAGGCACGGCAGACGGCCGCGGGTCAGTGATCCCCGTATGGCCTCTTCCAGTTCAGGTAAAACCGCGTCAGCCGGTTTCACGATCCTGCTCTCAGGGGCATACCCGAAGAGCCCCATCTGACATCTGGTCAGCCGCGCTTCCATGAGATCAACGGCCACCCCCACCTCGGCGGGCGAAACCCTCAGGGTATGCGCAATCTTGTGAGCGGCGGCGCAGGTAACGGTACCGTCCTTGATCACACCTTCCAGGGCCTGCTCAACTGCCGGGGCTGGGCTGGTCTGCGCGCCGTGCTTGGCGGCATAATGTCCCGCGTCTTCGTGTGTCATGCTGTTCCTCCCAAAAATAACCATTTCAAAATCGGAGTTTCTACCTGCCTGTCAATAGTTCATATAGTGAAAGGGCTCTATCGAGGAGAGCGCCGTGGCGTCCAGCGTCTCAAGGCCCGCATCTTTGAGTACCGTCTGTGTCTTCTCCAACTGGTCGACGTCGACCACAAAGACCGCCTTCTTGCGGCTTTCCAGGACAAACCCATAGGCGTTCTCTATATTGATCCCATTATCAAAAAGAAGCTGAACCAGCCTGTCGAGTCCGCCCGGCCTGTCCTCGATCACGACCGCGATCACCTCCTTCATGCTCACGGTCAATCCCTCACGCTCCAGAATGGAGCGCGCACCCTCCGGATCATCCACCAGGGCATTAATCACCCCGAACGCATCAGAGGTGGCGATGGTGATGGCGCGTATGTTGATTTTGCCCTTTTTCAGAATACCGGTCACCTTCGCCAGTCTGCCCGGCTTGTTCTCCGCGAATATGGAAAGCTGATAGGCAATCATCCCCCCTACTCCTCTCTGTTGTCAATAACCCTAACCGCCTTCCCCTCGCTCTTGGGGAGGGTGCCGGGCTCAACCAGTTCGACCTTCGGGGTTATCAGGATGTCGCTCTTCAGATCTTCAACTATCCTGCGCCTCAGGTCTTCAAGCTGCTTCAGGTCGCCGGAGAAAAACTCCTTCTGCACCTCGACCTTGACTATCATGAGATCGTTGAACCCTTCTCTCTCCAGGATAATCAGGAAGTTCGTCCCGACGCCCGGGACATCCATCAGTCTCTTTTCTATCTGGATGGGGAATATGTTGACCCCCTTGAGGATCAGCATGTCATCCGTTCTTCCCTTGATCCTCTCTATCCGCCTGTGCGTCCTGCCGCATTCGCAGGGCCCGGGAATAATCCACGTGAGGTCTTTCGTCCGGTACCGCAGTATGGGCATCCCCTCCCGCAGGAGGGTCGTCATCACGAGCTCCCCTTCTTCACCATCCGCAACGGGTTCAAGCGTGTCCGGGTCGATGACCTCCAGGATGAAATTATCTTCCCAGACGTGCATCCCGTTTTGGTACGGGCATTCAAAGGCCACGCCCGGGCCGTCCATCTCCGACAGCCCGTAAGAATTATACGCCTTGAGGCCGTAGAACTCCTCTATCTTTTTCCTCGTCTTTTCCGAATGGGGCTCCGCCCCCAGAAAGGCGATCGCAAGCTGCGTGTCGCTCTTTGGATCAACCCCCACCTCTTCAAAGACCGCCGACAGGTGAAGTGCGTAACTGGGGATGATGTGTATCGCCGTCGTTCCGAAATCCTGCATCAGCTGTATCTGCCGCTTGCTGTTCCCCGAGCCCGCGGGGATAATCAGCGCCCCCACTTCCTCCGCGCCGTAGTGAAACCCCAATCCGCCGGTAAAGAGGCCGTAGGTCATCATGTTCTGAAAGACATCACCCCTTCGCATCCCCGTCATGTACATGGAACGAGCCACAATATTGGTCCACTCGTTTACATCGTCAAGGGTATAAAAGATAACCGTCGCCCTGCCGGTTGTCCCGGAAGAGGAATGCATCCGCACCAGGTCATCCTTGGGAACAGCCAGAAATCCGTAGGGCCAGTGATCCCGGAGGTCGTCCTTCGTCGTAAAGGGTATCTTCCCGATATCCCCCAGGGATGTTATCTTATTCGGATCGAGGCCTATCTTCCTGAACAGGTCCCCATAAAAAACGGACTCGGACGCCTTCGCCACGCTTTTTTTCAGCCTCGCAAGCTGGAGGGCCTCCAGCTTCTCCCTCGGCATCGTCTCAATATCTTCTTCCCAGTACATCGTCTTCTCCTCCGCATCAACAGTGTCCGCGCACTATACAATCCGGGGTCCAATTTATCAAGTCCAATCATTTCGGGTCGAGAACTATCCGCCTATCCCTCTATCTCGGGGGAGGCATCGGGATCAAAGGGGTTCATCCTGACGGCCAGCGAGAAGAGGTGGGGGTAGCTGGACTTCAGATGTCTCATATAGTCCATCCACTGGGCGATCAAGGCGGCATAGGCCCTCTTGATATCGACCTCGATATGTCGACGGTCGGCATCAGTCAGGGCCTCCACATCTTCCCGGTACAACAGTTCCTCGGCCAGGTGGAATATCGCCCACAGGAGGCTTGCAAAGCGGTCATGCTCCAGGAGATTTGCATTCTGGATCAGGACCAGCATGAAGGGACGCTTGTCCAGAAAGAAATCCTGCAGTGCCTTCAGATCACCACTTCTCACATCGATATCGGATTGATACCCCTCGCATCCCCCGCCCTTGCCCAGCCAGTCCTCGAAACAGACAAGCCCGTCCTTCATCTCACCGGCATTCCTGTCGAATCCGGAGAAAATTCTGAGCAGTTCCGTGCCGATTTCGCTGAAGAAAGCTCCTATGACCATGTTCAGTTTGTACAGTTTCGTCTTCCGGTCGCGGTAATCGAGAAGCTCGTGAATGATCATGGTAACGATCAATACCTCGATAAAGACAAAGGCGATATCCCCCACCAGGAAGATAAAGAGGTGGTGGGGATCCCTGAAGGTCAGATAATGAAAAACGTAAACAAGTGCCGAAAGACACAGAAGCGCCACGCCCCAGAGTATCTTCCATCGGTCAATCTTCATCGGTCATGGTCCTTTCTGTCGTACCGTGTAGTGGGTCCATATTAATCGGAAAGTCAACGCCTGCGTTTTTCCAGATCCCCGGCCTCGTCAGTATGAAATCGTATCGAACCGGATCATCGGGGACCATCTTCCTGAATGAGTCCGTAACCTCCAGCGCCGTCCTCATGTCCGCCTGTCGGCGCTTCGTGAGCCCCAGCCCGAGAGACACCCGGTGCATATGAGTATCAAGGGGGATGACCAGCGAGGATGCCGGGACATTGTGCCAGCCGCCGGGATCTATATCGTCACTGCGTACCATCCAGCGAAGAAAGAGGTTGAGCCTCTTGCACGCACTCCCCCGTGCGGGTGAAGGCAGCAGGCTGTTTCGACGGCCCGGAAGTTCTGCACTTAATTCCTCCACAAAGCGGGTAAGTGCCGGGGCGACCGTCTGTGCCCCCCGTTCAAGAACACTACTGAAACAGGCGTGAAGGGAACCGTATTTCACGACAACATTTTTTACACCGAGGAGCATGGCGGCCATTTCATCCCCGGTGGTGAACCGGTGCCTGAAACCGGAGAACGTCCTGCGCAGTGATGCCGGAGAGGCATCCCTGACAAATCGGGAAGGGGACGGAGACATCCGGGACAAAACACCCTCAATACTCTTGTTTATCTGCAGAACCCTCCCGTACGCGAGAGATGACGCTACAAGGCCCACAATCTCCCGATCGGCAGGGCCTTCATACCGGTACAGAAATTCGAGAGGATCGGGTCTTACAAATTCGCGCCTGTTGTAGCGCTCATACATACGCTCAAGTTGTTCGGTTATCATTCCGGCCTTTTGATCTCGAATCTCTCCGCAGGGGCTATTCCTTGCCGGCTATCCGCCGGTACCAGATCCCATGCCGCCGCTTCACATATTCCCGGTCCGTCTTGCCCGTAAAGATTCCCGGCAGCAGCGGCCAGTTTGCCTTGAATATGAAGGCACTGAGATGGATGACAATGCCTATGATAACAAGAAATGTCCCGATGTTGTGCAGAAGCGTTATCCATAAGGCAAAACCTTCCGAATAGTTTATATACGGCAGATTTTTCAACACCTTCAGGATGCCGGTCACGATGACCAGTATAAGGGAAGAACCGATAAACGCGTATGCCAGGCGCTGTTCGGCAAGGTATTTGTCGTTTTCGGGTTCCTCCCCGAAGCCGAATGTCGCCATAATGATGCGCCCTGATTCCCGCAGGTCTCCCCTGCGCGGAACCATGTCGAAATCCCGGCGGATGCCGTGGAAAACCAGGTGGTATGCGACGGCTGCCATGAGCAGGGCCGCTGCCCAGTAGTGCATGACAAGCGTCACCGAAAAGTCGGCCGCCCAGGACAGACCTGGAATCTGGTCTACCATGTAGCGTTTATAAAGCGGCAGCTGCCCGAAACCGCTGAAGATGAGAACAAACGTAGAGAGGGCCGCTACCCAGTGTACCAGGATAACCGAAATCCCGTGACGTGTAATTTTGTTTTGATTATCCGCCATCGTCGCCACCCCCTTTCATAGTCTTATAGGCGGCCCCAACAGCGGCGGCGATACCCGCTACCGGGGCTATCGCCATGCTCCAGGCAATGCCGTTGGCGCTTTCCGTCATATTCTCGACGCCGACCGGCGTTCCGGGAAAGCCGGGCAGTTCGGGTTTGGCCTGCTTCGCCTTCTGTTTCAGCAAAGCGGCATGGACCTTCTCGAAGGGCACGGGGGATACATAGAAGGTAGACGTTCCGCCGTTTTCCCTTTCACCGTACAGGTATCCTCCGATCTCCTCCGCCCGCTCATGGGCGAGGGTACGCATCTCCTCCTTGTTCCCGAAGGATATGGCATCGCGGGGGCACGCCTCCACGCAGGCAGGTATTCCCCCCGACTTGACGCGGTCGTAACAGAGGTCGCATTTGTACATCACGCCCCCCCCGGCAAAGGTCGGGGCAATCTTCAGATATAGCCCCACGCCCGCCTGACGGGCGGGGACACCCCAGGGACAGACCGTGCGGCACTTTGCCCCCCCAAAACACAGGTCATGGTCAATAACGACAGGGCCTTCCGGCATCTTGTGCAGCACGCTGAAGGGGCAGAGATCCGCACAGGGGGGATTGTCGCAGTGCATGCACCGCCTCTGAATATATACGGTATGGTCCCTCCCCTCATGTTCCACCGCCACCTCCTGGACAAAGGTCCAGTTGTACGGAGTCAGCCGGTCGGTAATCTCCCTCTTTTTTGACCAGTCTTCCCTCTTCTTCTGGGGCCAGTAATATCCTATATCCTCGATCGGTTCGGGAAAACGGTCCTCATTCTTGCTCCGACAGGCGGTGACACAGGCGGGAGATGGCAGATCCCTGCACCCGTCACACCGCGTAAGATCTATCATCGTGCCAACGTCACCAACTCCGGAGGCAATGGCACGCCTTTCCAGGCCGGTCAGAACGAGTCCCCCCGCTACGCCCGAGGCAACGGAACGTTTCAGAAATTCCCTTCTTGAAAACCCTGACATCTCCTCACCCTCCTTTTTCCATCGGGAAGTATCCGATTGACTGACCGCGCCTAGCACACCCCTGAGGTTCCCGGCCGGTCATCAATACCGGCCCCTCAACACCCCCGCGCGGAGAGGATGGACTTACGAAATTCCCCTCCACTATGTGTCGGCAGGAAGGTCTTTAACGGTATGCCTTGATCTTGTCCAGCAACAGCTGTTCCGGCATGGCGCCGATGATATCGCCTACCTTCTCTCCGTCTTTGAAGACCAACAGATCGGGTATGGAGCGGATACCATACTTCGCTGAAGTCTGGCTGTTGCTGTCCACATCAAGCTTGGCGAAGACGATATCCCCCTTGTGGTCTTTCGCAAGTTTATCAATGACCGGGCCCATCATCTTGCACGGACCGCACCATTCCGCCCAGCAGTCGACAACCAGGAGGGGATATTTCTTTATCGCCTCACTGATCGTCCCATCGGTCACCACAACCGGACTATCCGGATTATCTGCAAATGTTCCCATTTCTTTCCTCCTCATTTTATTATTTCTTCCCGGCGACACCGGAAAGAAAGCAAAACCACAACCGAACACAATCCGCTTCACCTCTCTCTTATTCGGCACCGCGCCGCTGTTCATCCTCTATCAAGACCAGAACTCTTTGCACAAACTCAGGCCTCCTCAGGTAGTAACACCTCATATTTTTTTCCTTGCGGCAGGCAACAATACCCTGTTTTTTAAGGATCGTAAGGTGCTGCGAGACATTTGCCTGACTCGCCTGGACCCTATTCTCCACCGCCCCCACACACTGTTCACCCTGCGTAAGTTCTCTCACTATCCGGAGCCGCAGGGGATTCCCCAATGTTTTGAAAAAATCAGACGCCTTCTCGTAATCCACGACTCTTGTATATCCCCTCTATATAAGGATAAAAATATATTCTAATTCCGTAATATAGTAACCCTCTTTCGGGTTGTCAAGAGGACAGAACCTTGATTCAGGAAAGAGATGTGCCGAAGCGTGGTTTGTCCTCACCTGCCCAGTTTTTCAAGCTCCTCCACAATCGACTCAAGGAATGGTCTTCTGTTGATGTCGTGCACGTCTATATACCGAATGATCCCACCCTTATCGATGACAATAATCGCCCGCTCCGCTGTCCCGTCGGAACGCAATACGCCGAAGGTATCGGCAACCTTCCCATGGGGCCAGAAATCGGAGAGCACCGGGAACCAGAGCTTCCCCATCTGATTTGTCCACGCGAAGAGGGTCGGGATATTGTCGACGGTAATCCCGAGGAGCACGGCACCATGCTGGTCAAACAGATCCTGAAGGATGGCGTACCCCGGCCACTGATCGGAGCAGACGGGGGTCCACGCGGCAGGGACAAAGGAGATGACAACATGCCTCTTTCCACGGTACTGCGAGAGGGTCACCTTCTCCCCCGAAATCGCGGGAAGCGTAAAATCGGGGGAGGTTTCTCCCACCTTGACGCGCAGGACGCTGTCCGTGGGCTTGAGCTTCCCAGTCTGATAGATGTTCCCCTTAAAGGCCTCCGACAAACCGTATGCGCTTGCCGCACCGGAGAGCACCACCACCAACGACACTAAAAGAGTCTTGTATATCTTCATGAGTCCACCCCCTCTATTTCAGACCGGACAGCCTAAGGATCTCTTCCAAAAATGCGCCGGCATTTTCAAACCCTCCCAGCTTGGAATAAAAAACCCGGGCCGCACCCTTCTCGAGCCTGACCCCTATGAAATAGGGCGTCCTGACTTCCCCGATGGATAGATGGATCTGAAAATCCCTGTCCGGCGTCAGGGGGAACGGAACCTGGTACTTCTCCCTGAATACCTTCAGCTCATAGGAGGAATTCCCCGCCCCGATCCCCAGCAACTTTATCCTTCCCTTCAGCTTCGGGTTGCCTTCTATCAGCCGGTAAAGCTCGTTAAGATTGGGCGCTTCCTTCTGGCAGAAGGGACAGTACATGCTCATGACCTCAAGAATGACCACATCGGCCTTCACCTGCTGTACCTCAAAGAAATCTCCGGAGGACAGGCCAAGGTATGCCCTGTGTTCACGTTCCGCCGGGACGACAAGTTTCATCTCAGGCATCCGGTCCCCACTCGCCGGCGGCTGTGCCGCTGAGGCGTACAGGGACGAGATTACGGCAACCACCACTACCACGCATTGAACAAACCTTTTCATTGTTTCCCTCTTTTCTACTGTTATATCTTGCTGTTACACGATTCTTATTCCCCTGCCGCATCAGGCCCCGTCAAGCCCGGGAGACTCCGTTCTTCGGTACCAGGAGACGGGGTCCGTCAAGAATTCTTCGCTATCCTTCAAAGACAGATAGTGCTCCCGTTCCATGGAGCTGAGGAGATCGAAGAAGGCCTTCTCGTTCGTATCGGACGAGCCGTCCCTCAGATCGGCGTAGTGCTGTATCCCCCGCGCCTCAAAATCGATGGCGATCCGGATCGCCTTGATGTCATCGTCATCGCCGGGCGGCGTATCGCTGCGCCCGCCGACGGTCTTTTTGAACAGATCTCTCACGGCGCTTTTTTTGACGGCGAGGGGAACCGTATCCGGCCACTTTTCCTCCTTCTTCCAGCGCTTATGAAGCTCACTCAGCCTCTCGTAGTGCTCCAGTTCATCATCCGCTATCTGTTCAAACATGGCCTTGCCCACAGGATTTTTTGTCCTCTTGGCGTTTTCGATATAAAAGGCCCGTTCCCTTTTCTCGTTCTCCAGTGCAACCTCAAGTGCATTCAACCTCTGTCCCTTACCTTTCATAATATACAACTCCTTTCTTTCCCGGCACGTGCCGTGTCAACTCAGTGCTTTGCATACGCCCGACTGTCCACCTTACCCCCGAAAAACCGGTACACCCACCCCTGATACAGGATGATAATCGGGATAAAGACCAGGACCACGCCCAGCATGATCTTCAGTGTCAGGGGGCTGGACGCGGAACCCCTGATCGTCAGGCTGAAGGCCGTATCCAGGCTGGAGGGGAGCAGGAGAGGATAGAGCCCCACCACTCCGAACATAATAATAAAAAAAATGGACGAGCAGGAGACACCCCACGCCTTGAACCACTCCGCCCTGGCCATCAAGACCCTCGTTATAAAGAGGGCCGCTACGGCAATCAGGGGAATCGCCAGCAAGACCGGCCTCTGCAAGTACAGAGCGTACAGATCGGTCTGAAAGGCACTCAGGATCAGAAAGGCCGCCGCCGTCACCAGGAGAGCAGGCCAGATCCGTGACGCCGACCGCACCGACCGCGCCTGCAGGGGTCCGTCCACCTTGACCGCAAGCCAGAGGGCGCCATGCAGGAGAAAGAGCAGAGAAAAGAGAAGCCCCCCCATAAAGGCATACGGACTGAGCAGGGTCAAGAGGGTGCCGTGGTAGATCCCCTCCCCGTCGATGGGAATGCCGCGAAAGATATTCGCGAACACAACACCGAACAGAAACGCGGTAAAAAGACTGCCGAACGCGAGACACCCCCGCCAGAGGGATTTCCACTTGGCTCCTCTCGCTTCTTCCCCGAGCTCAATGGAAACCGCCCTAAGTATCAGGGCAAAGAGGATCAACATCAGGGGGGAGTAGAACGAGCTGAACATCACTGCGTAGAGGGCGGGAAAGGCGGCAAAGGTGACACCGCCGGCTGCCACAAGCCAAACCTCGTTGCCGTCCCAGAAAGGGCCCATGGCCAGGTAGACGGCTTTCCTGTCCTCGTCATCCTTTGCCAGGAAAGGCTGCAGGACACCGATCCCCAGGTCAAAGCCATCCAGCACAAAATAGACGGCCCACAAAAATCCCCATATGAAAAACCACACCGTCTCAAGCATCTTTATCCCCTCCCCACCTCTTCGGCACGTTCGGGCCATTGTCGTGCATGCCTGATCATCATGAAAAGCGCAGCTACAGCGATCAGGGAATAGAGAACGATAAAGGCGGCAAGACTGAAGGCAACCTGGTGCGGCGCCACGGGTGAAACCGCATCCGCCGTCTTCATCAAGCCATACACGATCCACGGCTGTCTCCCCATCTCGGTCACCGTCCATCCCGCCGCGCACACGATATAGGGAAACGGTATGGAATACACCAGAACCTTCAAGAAACGGGGGCTCTGGGCAAGCCGGTCACGCCTCAGCCACCCGTACAGGGTCAGCAGCACAAACAGCCCGCCAAACATCACCATGACACGAAATGAATAGAAGACGATCGCCACCGGGGGGAGCTCGTCCGCGGGAAGATCGTTCAGACCCGTCACCTCTGCGGCCGGATCGTGGTGGGCAAGCAGACTCATGACCCCGGGGATAGGTGCAAACTCCACCAGGTTCCCGTCATTGTCCATGCTCGGGATCGCGATCAGATACAGAGGGGCATATGTCTGCGTCTCCCAGAGCGACTCGAGGGCCGCCAGTTTCGCGGGCTGCTTTTCGGCCAGATCGGCTCCGTGCATGTGTCCCTCCGCGACCACAAAAATTGAGAATATCAGCGAGAAATAGAGCGCCGGCCTGAAGGCCTTCGTGAATATCTGCCTCCCCTTCAGGATATGGTACGCGCTGATCCCCATCACGAAAAATCCGGACAGGACATAGGCAGCGCCCACCGTATGGAGAAAGGTCAGGACGGCATATTCCTGGGTCACCACAGCGAGAAAATCCGCAATCTCGGCCCGCCCGTTCCGTATGACATATCCGACGGGATGCTGCATCCATGAATTGGCGATGAGAATCCACAGGGCCGAGAGGGTCGAGGCGCAGGCTATCATCCACATAACCGCCGCGTGCATCCGTGCCGACAGCTTTTTCCACCCGAACACCCAGACGGCAAGGAAGGTGGACTCCAGAAAGAATGCCGCCGTGGCCTCAATGGCCAGGAGCGGGCCGAAGATGTCTCCCACGTAACTCGAATACCGGGACCAGTTCGTCCCGAATTGAAACTCCAGGGGGAGCCCCGTCACCACCCCTATGATAAAGTTGATGACAAACAGCCTCCCCCAGAACCGTGCCATGAGGAGGTAGTCTTTACCTCCCGTCTTTACATACAGGGTCTCTATGATCGCAACAAGGAAGGACAGGCCCAGGGTCAGGGGAACAAACAGAAAATGGAAATAGGTGGTTACGGCAAACTGTACCCTTGACAGCAGCAAGACATCCATCACGGATTCCCCTCCCGATCAAAGTCCTCTCTTTTCTGAGGTCGCGGCTCTAACAATCCCCGCCACCGGACAGCATTACGAGGGATTCCCTTCCCCGATCAGTCCAAGTGCGACAGTATTATTTTTTCCAAAGCCCATGGATATTGCAGTACTCACGGGCCGTTATCTGGCCGGCATCGATACAGAACTCCGCCTCAGGAAGATCGCCCGGCTTGAGAAAACGCTTGTACGCCTTTTCACCGGCGGCGGCCTCGATCCACTCGATGTAGTGCTTTTCCTCCATCGGATGCGGGACCTCGCCTACCGTTACCCTGAAGCCGCCCTCTATCTTCTCTATGACGGGGACGTGCTTTTCCAGGGCCGCGTCAACCGCCCCCTCCTTGAACAGCTTCATCGGTTTTCCGCAACATACGAGTTCTCCTCTGCCCCCGTGCAACATCTCAACGATGTTTCCACACACCTCACACTTATAGATCTGGTGTTTCTCCGGCATCTCTTTTCCTCCTTCTACGAGTATTCTTCTCTCATCTTCGAAAGGACCTTGAAGTGTCTCCTCTCTTCATTGATGATTCTGTCGATGGACTCATGCTGATTTTTGGCGATAAACCCTTTTATTTCATGGTAATACAGGATGGAATCGACCTCGCGATCGATCGCAAAATCAATGGCGGAGAGGGTGTTGGTGATCTTGGCCAGCGCCGCATCCATTGCCTCTTTCTTGAAGATAAGGTTATTGTCGGCATAGTTGTGGAGATAGATACCGTATTCTCCGGGGTAACTCTCCGGGGGTGCCTGGGTTTCTATCCTGGAGAGCATTTCCTTAAAGAGAGTCCTGTGCTCATCTTCCGCACCCGCAAGCCAGCCAAACATCTCCTTTGCCTTTTCTTCCTTCGCTACCTGCACCGCATACCGATAGAAACTGGCCCCATTTTCTTCTATCCTCATGGCAATTTCAAAAACATCGCCTGCCTCAATCTGGCTCCCCATGTCGTCCTCCTTTCCCCTGGTCACAAGCCTCAAACTTTTCCTTTTTCACCCCACAGATCGGACACTGGTCGGGCAATACCCCGTCAGAGACATAGCCGCAGACCGTGCATACATAGTACGTCGTCTGCCGCTCCTCGAGGACATCGTCCATGGCCTCCTTATAGAGCTTCGCGTGCACATCCTCCACATCCTTTGACTGGCTGAAATAGAGTGCTGAATCCCTGTCACCGGCCTCTTCCGCTATTTTTACGAATTCACCGTATGCCACCCCCGCCACCTTCTCTTCGGATTCAAAGCTTTCCGCAAGGTTCTCCTCGGTGGTTCCGATATCCCTGAGCAGCCGCAGGGCCCTCCTTCCGTGTATCTCCTCGGAGAAGGATATCGCTCTGAACAGCCTGGCCAGTTGGGGATACCCTTCCTCATCGGCCTTTTCCGCGAAGGCCTTCAGCCGCAAAGCCGCCTTGGCCTCCCCGGCATATGCCTGATGAATAGCCTCTCGTACCGCATCATCCATACCATGCTCCTCGATCACTCCGGTTCAAACTCATCCTTCGCCGCACCGCATACCGGACAGGTCCAGTCATCGGGCAGGTCTTCAAAGGCGGTCTCGGGGGGTATCCCCGCTTCGGAGTCTCCCTTTTTGGGATCGTAGACATAGCCGCACACTCCACACACATATTTCTGCATACCCTTCTCCTTTCGCTCTCCTTCCACCTCTTTTGTCTCAACCGCGCCTCCCTTGTAGGTGGGTGCGTTCTTGGGTGCCTTCCCCTTTTTGACCTGCTGATAATACGCATAGGTCAGGGGGGTTCCCTTCTTCAGGACCTTCGCCCCCGTGATCTCGACGATAAAGACCGTGTGCGTCCCGGCATCGGCGCTCCCGATCACCTTCCCCTCAAAACAGGAGAGGGCGTTTTCGGTTACGATGGGACAGCCCGTCCGGCCCTTTTCGTACGCTATCTTTGCAAACTTGTCCTCGTCCCTGCCGGTCTTGAAACCGAATTGACCGATAAAGGTCATCGGCGTGTCCTCTTCGAGGACGGAGACGGCCAGGACACCGCTCTTTGTAATGTATTCATGGGTGAGATTGTCCTTGTTGATGCTCACCGCGATCCTCGGCCTTTCCGCGCAGACCTGGATGATCGAATTCACGATCTGCCCGTTCGCCTTTCCTCCCGACACCGACGTCACCAGATACAGACCATAGGAGATATCCCAGAGAGCCTTGGTGTCCAACGAATCATCCATGCGTTACAACCTCCTTGAGTTTTTTTGCTACATTCCTGCCGAGTGTGACGCAGCGTTTGAGATCATCGCCGTCCGGCACATATTTCACCTTCAGGGGCTCGGCAACCATAGACACCTTCATCTCCGCCAGCATGTCGCCGATCTGCCCAGGAGACTCCCCGCTCCAGCCGTAGGAGCCGAAGGCGGCGCCTATCAGATTCTGAGGCCGCAGCCCCTTAAGGTAGGTCAGGACATCGGCCATGGTGGGGAAGATATTGTTGTTCAGGGTTGGGGAACCGGCCACGAGGGCCCCCGCGTCAAGAATCTCATAGGCCGCGTCGCTGCGGTGCGACGAGTGCATCGACATGACCTTCACCCGCGCGCCTCCCGCCACGAGCCCCTCCTCTATGGCCCTGGCCATCAGCTCCGTGCTGTGCCACATGGTGTCATAGAGTACAATGGCCTTGTTCGAGGGCCTCTTCCGGGCCCACTGCGCGTAAGATTCCATGATGGTATTGATCTTCCTGCGCCGGACCGGACCGTGATCCGGCGCGACGATCCGGATATCGAGCCCGGATTTTTTTACATCCCCAAGAAGCTTCAATATCTGCGGTGAGAACGGCATAAGGATATTGGCATAGTAGGTGGCGGCCTCATAATCGAGGATGGCTGTGTCGATCGTATCGGTAAACCGTTCAGCGGACGCCAGATGCATACCGAAGGCATCCTGGGAAAAGAGCAGCCGATCCTCCTTCAGGTAGCTGAACA
>CAZNBR010000046.1:0-14192 GCA_964571315.1 uncultured Syntrophaceae bacterium | reverse complement strand
CGCGACCTGCTGATTACAAATCAGCTGCTCTACCAATTGAGCTACGCCAGCAAGTTAACTTATCTATATTACAGGGGTTTCAAGCTGTATACCGGACCAATCACACCTCGCCGCCCTTCAATAAACGCGCTCCACTCCCCTTGAATAGAAACCGGGACATTAAATATAAAAGATGTATTTGTCAAGAGGTTTTTATCAAAAATCGTGGTTTAAGAGAAAAAAACATCAATATCTACCCTTCGCTAAAAACAGTTGCTGAAAAAATAAATATCCGTGTGTCCGTATCTTTCCATGCGTCCTCCGGCAGCCCCGCCTTGCTGCAGGTCTCCTTCAGGAATGTGGCTGCGTCCCAGTTGTACTCGGTAGCAACCTGCGGCAGGAGCAATCCGGAATGGAAACCCTTGACAAGATAGATTCCATGCCGTCCCACTTCAATCTCATCAACATCGTGTATCTGCTTGAGTGGTGTCAGGGCCGATATCTCTATATCCAGATATTTGAGTTCATCTTCTCGCACAGGGCGGAACCGGGGGTCCTTGAAAGCTGCCGCCTGTGCCATTTCCTCAACCGTTTCATAGAGCGGTTTTCTGCCCTCTATAAACCCTATACAGCCTCTCAACCGTCCCTGTTTCTTGAGCGTGACAAAGGCACCCGTCTTTTTCTTCAAGGTATCGGACTCTATCTCAGGGGGGGACATTTCCCCCCCGGCAAGGCCGGCCTCAATACTCTTCCGTGCTATCTTAAGGAGCAGATCCTGTTCCTGTTTCGTCAAGTTCATCCCCGGCACTCTCTTACTCCTCCATACCGCCTGCGGCCTTCTCATACAGAACAACGGCAGCATATCCCACGACCCCGCTCTTATCTCCCGTGATATCACCCGAGTTCATATATTCCAAGATCCTGGCGCTATCGGCTCCCATCGCCCTGGTCACCATCGTTGTCACGACCACCGGTCCGGCACCGCACGCCTCGTATCTGCCGCTTTCGACGCCCCGCAGGAACCCTTCTGCATCCATCTTTTCAATATATCCCAGCGCCGCCGAATCCATTTCAACGGCTCTGTCGTAGCTATGGTAATGAGAAAAATCGGAACTGGCAATCACCAGCGCCCTGCCATCTCCCACCGCCCGTATGATCGCATCGGCCACCGCCCTGCAGGTACCCAGGTCCTGCGTCCCCATCAGGATGGGAACAAAGGGAATCGTACCGAAGGCCACCTGGAGAAAGGGCACCTGAATCTCAAGAGAATTCTCCGGGAGGCGGTCATCCGGAACCAGTGATACCACGCCACTGCTGTACGTCGCTATATTTTCGGCCAGGGCTTTGTCAACAGGGATGATGCCCAGCGGGGTCGCATACCCCTCCCCGTTATATATGGAGGCCCCTTTGAAGTACGCCCTGTGGCTCGGTCCTATGAGAATCACCGCGTCAAATTCAATTCCCTGCGCTATCTTGTAGGCATGAGCGGCAACCTGCCCCGAATACACGTACCCGGCATGAGGGGAGATGACCCCCATCACCTTCCCATCAATAGCATCCACCCGCGCATCGGCGAGGTATCCTTCTATATCGGCCTTCAGCCGCGCGGGATCTGCCGGATACCACGTCCCGGCAATCATCGGCTTTCGTATGGTGTCCATCTCGCCCCCCCTCCCCTGTGCAGAAATCGAAAGGATAAGGAACATAACAAGGGTTATACACGATATTGTCCTGGCAAATGTATTCATTATATCCGCTAATCATCTTCAGATTTGGCTATGGTATAAACGATTCCTTCCCCTGTCAAGTCCGACATGCAGCGACATGCAGCGATGCACCATATAATTGTGCCGGCCCCGGTCTCAATCAGGCAGCAAACGGCGGTCTCATGAAAAAAAGGGGAAGTCCATCAAAGAGGGGGTGAGATTACGGGGTATCCGATTGAGCATGATACACTGAAAATGCACAGGCGGCAAACCGGCCGTCGTGGCTCATACTGAGATTGACAGCGGGGGTTCTTCTCTCGATCCGTACCACCGGAGGGGCCAGACCGCGATCTTCCCTCGGGCGGATAATGTCGACGGCCTCCGGTTGTTCGCCCAGGTAGACCGATATGCTCCTTTTCGCCATTTCACGGACAAAGTTCGATTCACCATCGGATGAAAACTGAGTCCGGGGTATCTTCCGGACATCCCAGACGATGGACCCCACCTCTTCGTCCGTCGTCGCGCCGATACAGTGAACGTAATCACCGGTGATACAGAAACGGATGGATACCGGACCACAGGGTGTGTGAACGGTGCCCGATTCAGGCACATGATCGCCTGTGCAAGACAGTTGTACCTCATACCGCCCCGGCGCGGAAGAAATGGAAGGATACTGTTTTCGTATTGCCTTATATCCCGTTTCCTTCCCCGCCCACATACTCCAGAGCACCATGTCCGGATCGCAGCTGCTTCGAATCAGTCGCCGCTCATCCGGCGTGAACACCCTGTCCATGAAGGGGATATCCCGACTTTTCCCTCTTGCCTGAGGGCCCATAAGATCCACGATGTCGTTTCCTATCAAAATACTCTTCCTCCATCCGGGCCAGGCGTTCTACAATCTGCCGTGCGCAGTCCCTCTGCGCCTTCAGTCCCCTGCCTTCCACTGCAGGCGTGAATGCCTCTATCTGCATGGTGAAGCGTTCACCAAATCGGGGAATGGCGCCGTATGTTTCCTGGCCATCCCCCCTGAGGTACATGCACATCACCCGGCAATCGGGGGAATTGGCCACCAGGCGGCCCACCCCGTAGGAAGAATTTTCCACATCTACCCGGCCCGTCCTGGAACGCCCCCCCTCCGGAAAGATGAGCAGGGTCTCTCTTCTCTCCAGGAGATAGACGCACCTGTCCAGGATGGATTTTATTTTCCCCCGGTCACCTCCCCGGCTTACGGGTATACACTTTGACAGGTAGCAAACGATCGTCAGAAAGATATTCTTCTGGAAATTTGCACGCTCCGGCAGGTTCCAGGGAAATCGCCGGTACTGGATCATATACCCGTGCAGAGGCGCCATCGCGCACTGAAGGATTACGGAATCTATCATGGTGAGATGATTCGGGCATATAATCCATGCCCCCCCGTGTTCCTTAAAGAGGTGCCTGATCGTCCTTCTCGCCCTTCTGAGTTCCCGTACACGGTACCCCATCACCTTTACAAACAGATACGTGAGGGGAGCGATAACGAAAATGGACAGCCGTCCCAGAAAGCCCTGCAGACGCAGCAGATACCTTGTTTTCCAATTCATGATTTCACCGTAATTTAGCTTGTATGACGTCCACGGCATTCCCAATCGTTCTGATCTGATCGGCATCATCGTCATCAATCTCGATGTCAAAGGCATCCTCGCACTTGATGATCACATCGACCAGACGCGCGGAATTGACCTTAAGGTCGTCGAGTATATGGGTATCCTTTGTCGCCCCTTCCAGCAATGCCGGGTCCTTGACGTACGGTCTCAAAATATCAACCATCTCCTGAAAAATCTGCTGTTCTTCCATTGTCTTCTCCTTATCTATTCATTAATAATTATCAAACGAAACCCGGTTATGCTTCCTCCCACTTTTTAAAAATCAGGCAGCTGTTCACATCTCCAAAACCGAAACTGGCCTTGGCGATAACCTTGAGCCCCGGATATTCCATGGCCTTCCGGGGAATCTTCTCCGCAAATGCCTCAATCCCGGGGTGTACATCCTCGCAGTTGATAGATGGGTGCAGGAATCCTTTCTGCAACTGGAGTACAACGGCAACACTTTCAATGGCCCCCGACGCCCCGAGGCAGTGGCCGATCATCGATTTTGTCGAGCTGATATAGGGGAAATCGGCCGGGCCCCGACCGAGGGCCTGTGACCAGTTTCCAACCTCCGAAGGATCGGCAAAGGTGGCTGTCAGGTGACCGTTAATGGCATCGATTTCATCGGGGGATATGCCCGCATCAGCTACCGCACCCCTGATACCGCGCTGAACCCCTTCCGGGTTCGGCGCAGTCATGCTGCCGCCGTTTCGCTGCCCACCACAATTGACGACTCCGCCAAGGATCTCCGCGTAGATTCTCGCGCCACGGGATTGTGCGGTTTCCAGTTCCTCAAGGACCAGAACGGCTCCTCCCGCACCGGGCACAAAACCGTTTGCCGAGGCGCTCATCGGCCGGGAGCCCTTTCCCGGTTGATCGTTGAACTTGCGCGCGATCACACGCATGGAATCGAATCCGGCCCATATATAGGGCGATGCCCCTTCAGCTCCGCCTGCCAGCATCCTCTTTGCCAGTCCCGCCCGTATCCTCCACAGTGCGTCGATGATGGCCTCCGTGCCGGTGCTGCAGGCGGCGGAGTTCGATGTCACCTGGTTTCCCAGGGCCAGCAGACCTCCCACACGGGCACTCGCCCCGCTGTTCATGACCTGTTCGACAATCCTGCTCCCCATACGTCGTGTCTTCCCCTCATTCACCATGGGGACAATTGTTTCGGCAATCGTATCCATACCCCCGATACCGCAACCGAGAATGGCGCCTGTATCCCAGTCTACCTCTTGGTTATCATCGGACCAGTCAAATCCCGCATCGCGCCACGCGTCAACAGCGGATACGGATATATATCCGATATTATCGTTCAGGGAGAGGAGCTTCTCATGATCGAAATAGCTCTTGCGAACTTCGTCAAAGCCTTGCGGTATTCCCCCTATCTGACAGGCGAATTTCAGTTCCTCCAGCCGAGGAAAGAATCGGATTCCCGATCGCCCCTCGCGCAGGGCCTGTTCAAAATCGATCAGCCCGTGGCCGTTCGGCGCCACAACGCCCATCCCCGTTATCACAACCCTATGCTTCATGAGAACCAACTCCCCTGCCAGTCAGCGTTCCGGAACAGACAAACTCCCCGTTCTCCCTCTCAATACTGACCTTCGTTTTTAGATTTCCCCTGCGGAGATAGATCTTTTCACCCTTGATGATAACCCGCTCTCCGGGGCTCACGATGGCGTTAAATTCACAATCATCAACCATGGCGAAGAGGGTGACCATCTCTCTGATCCGGTCGGACGGCATCCCCTGCCGCATGAGCAGGTATATGCCGAATGCGACGACCCCCGTCTGCGCCATCGTTTCAATCAGAATAACCCCGGGGGTGAGGGGCCGGCCGGGGAAGTGCCCCCGGTAGAAGTACTCGTCGTCCCGGAATCGATATGTCCCGATAATGTGATCCCCATCCATTTCCCGTATGTCATCGATAAAGCGGAAGGGATGCTGCTGGGGAACCATCTCCAAGACCTGCCGGATCATTTCATGATCAGCCCCCATAGAGCCCCCCGTTCACATGAATCACACTCCCCGTGATGTACGTGCCCCTGCAGGCAAGGAAGGCAACGACATCGGCCACCTCCTCGGGACGACCCATCCTTCCTAAGGGGATGTTCTCGAAAATACCCTCCCGCACGTCATCGGAAAGATCCGTGGTCATGGCCGTATCTATAAATCCCGGCGCCACCGAATTGACCAGGATATTGCGCCCCTGCAATTCCCTGGTGAGAGATTTTGTGAAGGCATCGAGGGCCGCCTTTTCCATCGTGTACGGGATCTGCCATTTGTTCCCGGTATGACCCACCACACTGGAGATATTGATGATCCTGCCGCTGCCCGTGCGCAGCATGAAGAGGCGCAGTATCCGCTTGGTGAGATACCAGGTCCCGCGAAGCATCGATCGCTGTAAGTCAAACTCTTCGATCTTCATCGAGTTGATGTCGTTGTTGACGGAAATGCCGGCATTGTTGACCAGGACATCGACACGGCCTGCCATCTCCTTGATCGACTTTACCATTGCCTCCACATCGTCCACATCGGCGAGATCCGCCTTCAGGAGGAATCCATCCTCAATCCGGGAGAGGACATCCTTCGCCTGGGCCTCACTTCTCCGGTAATGGACGCCGACCCTGAACCCCTCGCGAGAGAGGGCCTCGCAGCATGCGGCGCCTATTCCGGTGCCACCTCCCGTGACAATGGCCACGGGTTTTAATTCTGAATTTTTAATTTTTACTGTTGAATTATTCATATGTCTCTTTTTATGATTCCCCCCCTCGAATTGGGAGACTCCTTCGGATAATCGGGATACACGATCCCCTTGAAGATTCCCGTACGGGCATTCTTAACGGTCATGATCAGCTCGTCATCAACGAATACCCTGCCATCTCCTATGACGATGCTCGCGCCCGACCCCTTGAGATTGGAAAACCGCTTCACGTCAATCTCATACCGGACTGTTTTGTTGTAGGGTCGGACCTGTCCGTTGAAGATGATCTCCTCGGAGCCCAGCGCCCTGCCGCCGCCCAGTCCCCCTCTCCAGCAGCAGTAAAACCCCAGCAGCTGCCAGATCGCATCCACGCACAGGCACCCCGGCTGCACGGGATCTCCCGGCATGTGGCACTGGAAATACCAGGCGTCCATCTTTATATCCTGCTCGGCAACAATGGTCCCCTTCCGCCCGTCGGCGGTTATCGAAAGGATGCGATCCACCATCAGGAACGGGGGTGCGGGCAGTCGGGAATCAAACTCCCCGGGCGGGTCATCCACAAACCGTCCGTAGGCAAAGGCGATCAGATCGCTCAGCTCAAAGCTTTCTTTTTTCATAAATTCGGAGTAGTTCACAGTTTCCTCACTATCAGTTCACCTGTCTTATGCTACTATTCTCAGCATCGTACGAACCCAGGTGAGCCCCGCGCCCACCAGGGCCACTGCGATATGGTCTCCGCCGCGCAGGTCGTCCCAGCGCTGGCTCAGGACACACGGGGCTCCCGAGCATCCGGCGTTGCCGTAATCGATAACATTGTACCAGTGATCTTCTTCGGATATCCCGCACCGCTCGCACACGGTCCTGAGCATGCCGAAGTTCGCCTGATGCCCGACAAACTTGAATCTGTCATATCCCGCAGGGTACAGTTCCTGCAATTCCCTGAGCAGTTCCGTCGTCTTCCGTATCGCAAACCCCTGGACGGCGCTCCCCTCCTGAGCAAAGTGTCCCACTCGCGGTACGCGGGCCTTGGCCCACGACAGGGGGTTTGAATCACAGAAGAAGGCCTCAAATACCATCTTCGAGGGAACGGACGCGGATACGACGGCGGCGCTGGTCCCGTCGCCGAACAGCGGCGCCGCGTTCCGGTCGGAATAATCCATGACGCGGGTGTCGTTCTCCGGGTTGACGACCAGGACATAGGGAGGAAGCGTCTCCGGCCTCATATCGGAGAGGAACTTCATCTGCATCCCGAAGGTGGAACAGGCGGAATTCAGATCGAAACAGGGGACGTCGATCCCGATCTCCGCCGCCACGGTTGCCGCCTCGGCCGGTGTGACGTGATCGGGTGCGGAGCTTCCGGAGATCACCATCCCGATATCGTCGGGCTGCAGGCCCGCCCTCTCCAGGGCCAGGCGCGCCGCGCGCGCCCCCGTCTGGGCATTCGTATACAGACAGACTTCCATCGCGGCCCGCAGGTCCCGATTTTTCGTCGTCTTGATATAATCCAGGGGCAGGGCTGTACGGCGGGTCCGTATACCGACCCGCTCCAGGATCCACTCCTCGCTGCACCCGATATCCAGCTCCTCGAGGAACTGGTTCGTAATCACATTTTCCGGATGAAAATGACCTAACCCATGAAGATACAACATATCCTATACGAGCTCCCGTCCTATGATCATATTCTGGATCTCTCTGGTCCCTTCATATATGTCGATGATATGGGCATCCCGCGCCAGCTTTGAGATCTCATACTCCGACATGAAACCGTAACCGCCGTGCAGATGGAGCCCCTCCTTGGTACAGAAGAGGGCCGCCTCGGCCGCAACGTTTTTCGCCAGGGAGGCGTATATGCCTCTGTCATCGGCCTGTTCCTGGACCTTGACCGCCGCCTTCATCAGGGCCAGATCCGCCAGCTCGACCCGCTTCCACATCTCCACCAGGGTATCGCGCGCCACCGGGAGGTCGCAGATCCTCTGCCCGAATTGTTTGCGTTCCTTCGTGTATTCCAGCGTGATATCAAGGGCCCTCTTCGCAAGCCCGACGCCGATCGCCGCCACCATGGGCCTCGCATAATCGAGGACGTCGACGGCATACTTGAACCCGAGCCTCCTGTTCCCGATGATCTGATGATCCTCAAGGGCGACATCCTCGAAGGTTACCGTCGCCGTATTTGACAGGCGCTGCCCGAGCTTGTCCTCGGGTTTCCCCGTTATGATCCTGCCGCCCCCCCGCAGGGTAATCTCCCTGCCCCCGGAGGGCTGGGTGACGATATCCGCGCCGCTCAGGGAGCTGTGCGGGATGATGACACAGGCCATCATAAAACCACCGGGGCTTCCCGCTTTGCAGAAAACGGTAAACTGTGACGCATACGAGGCATTGGTGATGAAGCACTTCTCCCCGTTGAGGACGTACCTTCCGTCTCCTCCCTTTCTGATGAATGTCGTCATCGCGGAATTATCGGAACCCGCGCCGGGCTCGGTCAGACAGAAGGCCGAAACGATTGGGGCCTCGACAAAGGGTTTGAGAAAGGCCTGCCTCTGTTCTTCCGTTCCGTGCTGTGCAATCACGACATTTGCCAGATCATTGCACATCGCCGATGTGGAAATGCCGGTATCGCCATAGGACAGCTCCCTGACAATCAATGCCGACGAAATGATATCCACCTCGAATCCCTTCACCGATTCGGGGATGGAAAGGTTCATCAGGCCGATCTCCCAAGCCTTTCTGATGGTATCGAAGGGAAAGGCATGATCCCGTTCCCGCTGCATAACGTCAGGCGTTATCTCGTTTCTGACAAATTTCCGGATCGTCTCCACATACATCTGCTGGTCATCGGTAAGATTGAAATCCATGTTGTACCTGTTCTCCTGAAAGATTGGGGGGGCCTCATCAGGCGTTCATCCGTTCTCTGATGAGAACGGTCCCCGCAGTCGGAAACGCACTGATTCTCCTACTACAAGGCGTCAGGAAGCGGGAGCCTGGGATCGCCTGCAGAGCTTTACAACTGCTTCTGTGGCACCCCGGCCCTTTCAAATACCCTCTGCGCCCCCGAAAATGTCGTAATGGACTGGCATTCCAGATTCATGGTCTTAAAAAACCCTCTGAGGGGGCGGCCGGGCCCTACTTCGAAGATGGAATCCGCCGCTGCGGCAAGGGTCTCCATATTCTTTCTCCACTGCACCGTATTGCTGAGCTGAGACACCATTCGATCAACAATTTCGGTGCTGTTGTTCGAATGGAAAAGGCCGGTGAAATTTGACGTCACCCGTTTCGCATTGGCGGGCTGTAACCGTGCTTCGATCTCACGCAATACCCCACCGAAGCTCCCCCTGATGGTCCCCATAAAACGGCTGTGGAAGGGGGCGCTGACATTCAGGGGTATAAAACGAAAAGAGGGATTGTCGCCGATAGACGCCCGGAGCCTCTTTTCCGCTTCGGGCATAGCGCTCGACTCACCGCTTATAACAACCTGATCGGCGGAATTGTCATTCGCCAGATCAAGAGGCAGGTCCTCCAGCGCCCGCAGGACCAGATGAACGTCCAGGCCATCCGCCATGACGGCTGCCATCCCGCCCATCCCCACGGGCGTTGCCTCCTGCATGAGGCGACCCCGTGTCTGAACGACCGTAAGGGCTTCGGGAAAGGGGAGAACCCGCGCGGCGACCAGGGCCGTATATTCGCCCAGGCTGTGACCCCCGAAATACTCAGGGTCAAAGCCATACAGAAGCTGGAGCCCGCGAAACATGGCGATCTCCGTCGCCAGTATGCAGGGCTGGGCGTATTCGGTCAGGTTCAGCCTCTCGTTCTCCTCAAAACACATGGCGGCCACATCCCATCCCAGGGTTTCCGAAGCCTCATGATAGGTGTCCCTGCTTACCGGGACCATGTCATGAAAATCTTTTCCCATGCCGGGGCGCTGAGACCCCTGGCCTGGAAAAACAACCGCTGCCCTGGGAGCATCCATTGCCGCCTCTGCACCCCTTCTCTCAACTTGACCTATCCCCCCCGACTACGCACATTGCATGCCATATCGATCCGCGGCTGGCGGGGTTCAGGGCAACAGGCTGAAATGCCGAATACTATACGATCATATCGGCCATAACGCTGCCTCCCTACCGGCATGCGCAGGGGGGGTTTGGTGCGTAATACGTTGCGCAGTCAGTAAAGGATTACACAGTTGCAAAGGGCGGAGTCTTTGTGCTGCAAGCACATGGCTTCGGCCGGGGCGAAGCGTCAACAACAGAGGGATTGCCGATACATACCCTCTGCCGATCTTGTAATGCCGGTGTGTATATGATAGCCTTTCCCCGCAGGATTGCATATCAGCGGGTTTCACCGCTGATGTGATACCCCGGTTACGTGTTTCCTTAGTCCCTTAGTTGTAAAGTTCTTGCAAAAATGGCAAAAGAATTAAAAACAATCACGAAACCACGAAAAGAAAGAAAGCACGAAATCAAATCTTATTTTTCGTGTTTTCGTAACTTCGTGCTTTCGTGATAAAAATATATCTTGTTTGGTTCCGGCTTGTCCGGGTTAGAGGGGTTATGTATGGAGACGTTTGCCCTGGCGGCGATCAGCCTTACGGTTGCGGCCTCACTGCTCATAAAAAAGAATAAACGGCTGCTTCACATCACCTTTGCCGCCCTGTGCCTCGGGCTCTTTTTTGAAAAAACGGGGGTCTTCTTCGGGGGGATTTTCCCCAATGATTTCTGGAAGACCTTTCACGCGCTGGGCCTTCTGATGATACCTCCGCTGCTGATTGCCTTCAGTCGAATCTTCTTCGGCAACCGTAGGGCACCTTTGAAACGTCCGGCAGTATATGCGGGCCTCGGAAGCCTGATCATCGCTGCCGCATATTTCCTCTTCCTCTTTCACTGGCGCTACGCGGCCGGCATTCTGTATCTCTATATAGGGGCTGCCCTGGTGTATTGCCTCGTGATGCTCTTTCATGCGATACACCATGCAGCCGATGACATAGAACGGAAGAGATTTACCTATGTGGCCGCTGCATGCGCCATCACGGGCGTCCTGAGCCTGACGAACATAGCACACCCATACCACCCCGGGGTTCCCTTACTCTCCGATATCGCCCTGGCAGCCCTCATCTACCTGATCCTGACCATCATTACCTACCCTCGCCTCCCCGAACTTTATGAAATAATGGTGCGGGCGGCGATCGTCTTTCTGCTGATCGTCTTTGCAACCGTCACATTCTACCTTGTCCTCGCCATCTTCGACAGCGGGGAGGGGATCCCCTCCTTCAATCTGATATTCATGACGGCCTTCATCATCGTCATCTTCATAGACCCCGTCAAATTGATTCTCAAGAAGGCGGGACTGTACCTCTTCCCCGAGGGAAAGGGATCCCTCAATTCGCTCTATACCATCGATGAGGAGGTGGAGAGGGAGAAGGCCCTCCTCCTGGAGGAGATGGCGAGCACCCTCGCGCACGAGATTCGCAATCCCCTCGGGTCGATAAAGGGCGCCGCCCAGTACCTGAAATCCGACAGCGAGTCGGCGGAAAACCGTGAGATCTTCGATGTCATTACCAGCGAAATCGACAGACTGAACAATGTGGTATCGCGCTTTCTCAACTACGCGAAACCCGGCACCATCGATCCGGATACCCGGAGTATCGCCGATATCCTGGAGAGGATCATCACCCTGATCACGTCGCAACACCTCCCCGAAGGAATCGTCGTCAGACAGGACATCCCGCGGGACCTGCCCCCGGTCTGGGTTGACGGCGAACAGATGGTACAGGCGGTTTTGAACATCGCCCTGAATGCCGTCGAGGCGATGCCTCAGGGAGGCACCCTGACGCTTTCGGCGAGGGGTATCGATGCCGAAAGCAACCCCCGAATCGAAATAGCCGTCGAGGATACGGGAGAGGGAATCGAAAAGAAGGCGATAAAACGCCTCTTCAAACCCTTTTATACGACCAAGGGCAAGGGCACGGGGATCGGGCTTGCCATTTCGCAGCAGATCGTCAAGGCCCACGGAGGTACAATTGACGCAACGTCCTCCCCGGGCCATGGATCTGTCTTTCATATACGGATACCGGTGGATGGATCATAACCGGAGGGGGAAAGATGTCTCCTTGTGCGGGAAAGAGATACCCGGAAGCTTGACAGGATCCCTATCCTGTAATAGATAGGGTGGGAGACGGAGAAAAAACATGAGGCACACGTGAGCAGCACGAAACCATTAGAAAAGAAGACCATATTGGTCGTTGACGATGAAAAGAGCATGCGCCTTGTCCTGTCCGCCATGCTGAAAAAGGAGGGCTACCAGGTTGCGGTTGCTGCCGACGGTTTCGAGGCCCTCGATCTCATCAAAAAACAAGATATCTCCGTTGTCGTCACCGATCTGAAGATGCCAAGGCTCGGCGGTATCGGTCTTTTACGGCGGGTCATAGAAAAATATCCGTCACTGCCGGTGATCATTATTACCGCTCACGGCACCATAGCCAACGCCGTCGAGGCCGTGAAGAAGGGGGCCTTTGATTATATTACCAAGCCCTTCGACCAGGAAGACCTGAAGAACGTCATCAGCAAGGCGGTGAATACAAAGTCGCTGAGCGATCGTGACGTGGTTCTCGATTCCATGGAAGACGGCCACTACACCCTCATAGGAACCAGCAAGCCCATGCTGGAGATATACGACATCGTCAAAACGGTGGCCCCGACGCCGACAACCATCCTTATCACCGGGGAGACGGGAACGGGGAAGGAACTCATCGCTCGGGCGATCCATGAAAACAGCGCTCGGAAGGAGGGTCCCTTCATCAAGATCAACTGCGCCGCCATCCCCGAGAATCTGATGGAGAGCGAACTGTTCGGCCACGAAAAGGGGGCCTTCACCGGGGCCGTCCACAAGAAGCTCGGCAGGTTCGAACAGGCCCACAAAGGAACGCTGTTTCTCGATGAGATCGGTGATCTCCCGAAGGACATGCAGGCCAAACTGCTCAGGACGATTCAGGACCGGGAATTCGAACGGGTGGGGGGCGTGCAGACCATCAAGGTCGACGTCAGGCTGGTGGCGGCGACCAACAGGGACCTCCTCCAGGATGTGCGGAACAAGCGATTCAGAGAGGATCTCTACTACCGGATCAATGTCCTGCCGATCCTGCTCCCGTCACTGCGGGAGAGGAAAAATGATATTCCGCTCCTCGTCGAACACTTCATCGATAAATTCAACCGAAAGCTGGGCCGGCACGTACGGCGGCTCGAACCCGAGGTGGAGCGATTTTTTCGCGAATACGACTGGCCCGGGAATATCAGGGAGATGGAGAACCTCCTGGAGCGGCTTATACTTCTGGCAAACGACGACACCATACACTACGAGGAACTCCCCGCCGATATCCTCAATCAGCCGCAGGCAGAAGTGATCTCGCCGGAGGCGGAGCAAGGGTCCTTCAAGGAGATCGTCAAGGGCCAGGCCGAGGCGGTGGAGAGTCATATCATCGGGAGGGTTCTCGAACAGTGCGGTAAAAACGTAACACGGGCGGCCGACCGCCTGGGAATCAGCCGTAAGGGGCTGCAATTGAAGATGATCAAGTATGGTCTGAGAAAACAAGAAAGAGATCACCACCAATAGGAGGTTTACCATGTCTGTTACAGTAGCTATCAACGGTTTTGGAAGGATCGGCAGATTTCTCGTCAGGGCCTGCCTGGAAAGGGACGATATCGAGATCGTCGCAGTCAACACGAGGGCGGACACGGGAACCCTTGCGCACCTTTTGAAGTATGATTCCGTTCACGGGAAAATCAAGACAGACGTTACAGCGGATGGAGAGTTTCTCGTCGTCGGGGGCAAAAAGATACGGATCACAAACGTAACCAGCGACATGGAAGCCCTTCCCTGGAAGGAACTGGGCGTCGATATCGTCATGGAATCCACGGGAAAATTCCGGACACGGGATGAAGCCGCCGTACACATCAGGGCCGGTGCGAAGAAGGTCATCCTCGCGGCCCCCGGAAAGGGCGTCGACGGCACGTTTGTGATGGGCGTCAATGAAGAGACATACGATCCGAAGAAACATGACATCATATCAAACGCGTCCTGCACGACCAACTGTCTCGCCCCGGTTGCCATGGTCCTGCAGGATACCTTCTCCATCGTCAAGGGGCTGATGACGACCATCCATTCATATACGATGGACCAGAGACTCCT
>CAZNBR010000045.1:0-14336 GCA_964571315.1 uncultured Syntrophaceae bacterium | reverse complement strand
GTATCAGAATCACGAGAACCAGGCCGATGGCCATGTTTCTGAGCAGGAGTTGGAGGCGGCTGTGCAGGATCTCCGACATATCGGCGAAGAAGGCGATGCCGACACCCGCGGGGAGAGAGGGCCCGATATCCGCGATGTACTGTTTTACCTTCCGGGCGACATCGAGGGCGCTCTGATCGGCCACGCGAAAGACCTGGATCATGTCCGCGGGTTTGCCCTGGAACCGCGCGAAGAGATCGACATCTTCAAAACCGTCACTGAGGGTCGCAATCTGGTCGAGTGTCACTTTGCTGCCGTCGACATGGGTAATGACGGCGATATCGGCGAATTCGTCGGCGTAGTACCGCCGGCCCTTGGTACGGATCAGTATCTCGCCGCCTTTCGCCTTGACGCTTCCCGCCGGAAGATCGAGGCTTGCCCGCCTGACGGCATCGGCTACCCGGCCCAGAGTGAGACCGTACCGGCGCAATGTCTCCTCGGAGATCTCGATATGGACCTCGTCCTTGCGCGCACCCAGGACCTCGGCCGAGGTAATGCCCGGCAGGTTGGTGATGTCGTCCTTGGCCTTTTCGGCGAGGTATTTGAGGGTTGCGGCCGGGACATCGCCATAGACGGCGACATCGATTACCTGTACCCGCTGGACCACCTCTCGAATAACGGGTTTTTCAGCCTCATCGGGGAAGGTGGTGATACGGTTGACCTCGGCCTTTACCTCATCGAGGAGCTCCTGCACGTCCCACCCCTTGATGACCTCGACAAGAACGATGCTGACCCCCTCTTTTGACGTGGAATCGATGCGCTTGATGCCGGAGAGGCCTGCCACCTGTTCCTCTATACGCCGGCTGATGGCCTCTTCCACCTCTGCGGGCGAAGCCCCAAGATATTCGGTGGTTATGGAGATCTTGTCGAGAGAGGTTTCGGGAAACACCTCCAGCTTTATGGAGAAGAGCGTGAATACCCCGGCCAGGACCAGGAACAGCATGAGCAAATTTGCCGCAACGTGATTTCCGGCGAACCAGGCAATCATACCTTTCATGATCACTCCTTTTCCAGTGCCGCCCGGACAGCCATGCCGTCCGCAGGGGCCTTGAGGGTTGAAAAGACGACCATCTCGCCATCCTCAAGGCCGGATTCGACAACGACCTCTTCCCCCTGATAGCGGGCAACCCTGACTGTCCGAAAATGGAGGATACCTGCATCATCGACGGTCCACACAACATTTCCCTGGCGGAGGGCCGCCCGCGGGATGACAGCCGCACCGGGCAGCACCCGTCCCTTGATGTCAACGGTTACGAAGAGGCCGATCGCAAGGGGCGGTCTTGTCGCGTACGGTCTGTCAACCCTCACGATGACGGTAATCATCCGGGTCTTTTCATCAACCTTTCCCTCGGCGCGGACCACCTCCCCCGAAAAGGTCAGTTCCCGCCCCGCAAATTCGGCATGAACGGTGGCGGGAGACCCGGATGCGCCGCCCGGTGTAAATCCGGGGACATCAAACCAGAAGAGTGTCTTGTCCTCCAGTGGCAGGGCGATCTCCACCGCCTCAGTAGAAAAGAGCGTTGCCAGGGTCTGCCCCGGTGTCACATATTGACCTGTGTCGACATATTTTTTGCTGACGCGGCCATCAAAGGGCGCCTTCAAGGCGGTCCTTTCACGGTTCAAGAGGGCCTTCTCCAGATCGGCGCGACTGGCTTCAAGCCTGGCCCGGGCCGCCTCCAGTTGTGGTTTTTTGGCCACCAGGGGCGGGGGTTCTTCGACGGCGTGAGAAGTGCCCGAGTAGTGACTCCGCCATTCTTCCTGTGCCACCAGCGCTTCCTGTTGGATAATCTTCAGATTGCTTTCCGCGTCCTTCACCTGTGCCTTCGCCAGGGTGACGGCCAGTTCATAATCGACAGGATCTATTGCAAGCAGTGGCTGGCCTTTGGTGAACTCGCCGCCATTGGCCAGGGAGGGAGAGATGCGGACGATCTTGCCGCCGACCTGCGGGACAAGGCTGATTTCCCACAGCGGGTTCACCGTTCCCCCGCCCCTGATCGTGATGGCCTGCGATCCTGTTGCGATCTTCACCACGCGAACCACGGGTACCGGAACGGAGGGCTGTACCTTCTCAAGCCGGGATTTGCTCGCCGTAAGCGCACCCATGATGAGGATTCCCACGATGACGAGTGCCACGCTTACGGTAATGTGGATGCCACGTTTTCGTTTTCGGTCCATTGCCTTTCCCCCGGAAGATTGGTTTTCAGTCATGGGTTGTCCGTCCTCTTTCATTCATTCCGCCCCCGTTTTTTTGCTCCGCGGGTCTCCCCACCCGCCGCCCAGGGCGCGGTGGAGTGTTACCCGGTTGCTGAAGATGGCCAGTTCGACCAGGACCAGGCTCTCCTCGGCCTGAAAGCGGGCCTGCTGAGCGTCCAGCACGGTAAGGTAGCCGGCCAGCCCCCGTTCGTAGCGGTTTTCGGCCACCCTCTGCGTTGCCCGCGCTTCGGAGAGAAAGGTCATCATCTTTTCTCTCTTCTCTATCTGTTCTTTCCGTGTCAGGAGAGAGCTTTCCACTTCAGAGAAGGCGGAGAGGACGGTCTTGGCGTAATCGGCCATACCCTGTTGAAACTGTGCCTCCGTGGCGCGCTGTCCGGCCTTGAGCTTGCCCGCGTTAAAGAGAGGGTGAAGAGCACCGAAGGTGATATTCCACACGTTGCTTCCCGGCACGAAGAGTTGATCGAGTTCGCTGCTGGAGTAACCGAAACTTCCTGTCAGTTTTATCGTGGGAAAACGGCTTGCCTTGGCGACGCCGATCTTCGCGTTCAGTGCTCGCAGGGTTGCCTCGGCCGCCCTGATGTCGGGCCTGCGCTGGAGGAGGTCGGAGGGCAGGCCCGGGGGGACGGGGGTGGGAAGTCTGAAATAGTCCTCCGGCTGTGTCCGGGCCGATCGGGTCTCCGGATACCGCCCTGACAGGACAGCCAGGTTCTGCTGCCTGATGCCGAGTTCCTGGCGTAGCGAGGGGAGGGAGGCCTCCGCCTGGGCGAGGGCGCGCCGTGCCTGTCTCAGGTCGAGAATGGAGGCCACACCTCCCTCATACCTCCGCTCTACAAATGAGAGGTTTCGGCGGTAACTTTCTATGCTCTGCTTCGTTATCTGAATTCTTCGCTCCAGGGATTCGATCTGGAAATATAACGTTATCGCTTCGGATATGATGATCTGGGCAGCAGTCCGGGCGTTTTCCTCCGTCTTGAGGAGGGTTGCCAGGGCGGCTTCTTCGGCCCGGGCCAGACGGCCCCAGAGGTCGACCTCAAAAGATGCCGGCAGGGAGAGGGAGTATGCGTCTGCCTCGCTCCTTGTCAAGAGGGTGCGCTGCCGTCCCGCCGTTCCCTGGAGCTGGAGATTGGGAAAACGATCCGCTCTGGACTGGACGAAATAGGATCGGAGCTCCGAGATCGCGGCCAGGGCCTTTTTGATGTCCAGGTTGCCTGACACGACCCCTTCCACGAGCCGGTCCAATTCGGAATCATTGAAAGCTGCCCACCACCGGTCGGCAATCTGTCCCGTATCGGCTCCGGAGATGACATGCTGATACGAGGCTCTGACCTGCGCTCCCATATCTGGTTTTGTAAAATCGGGTCCCACCTTCATGCACCCCGCAGCTGCCACAGAGACAGTGAGGGTCATGAACAGGGAAAACGCCCTGCGCTTCACCGCGTGTCCTCCTTCAGAGGTATACCGGAAAGAGAGAATTGAACAATGTGCTGGACCAGCCGGTCCTTGAACGGCTCGTCGTAGGCATGCCCGATGATCTTCGATACCGGTACCCTGGCAAAATTGAAATAGATAACCATCGCAATAATACTTAGTATATTGAGAAGCGTTCGTTCTTCATCCACCGTATCCGACAGACAGGGCTTCAGTCGCTGTTCCAGCTTTTCAAAGAAGGGAAGCATCGTTTCCGTCGCCACCATTTCAAAGGCCTCGGTCGGTTTGATCAGTTCACGGGTCATGAGCTGGAAGTGATACAGGCGTTCTTCGTCCGTAAGAGGGCCCTTGATAAAGGCCTCGGCCAGGGATTGAATGACGGATGAAAATAATGTTTCGTCACGGCCGGCGAGGTTTTCCTCAAAACAGGCGAGAATGCGCTGCGCCCTGGACATCCAGCGTTCGCGAAACATGTGCTGGTAGAGGGCCTTCTTGTTGCCGAAATGATAATTCACTGCGGCAAGGTTGCACCGCGCGGCGCTGGTAATCTCCCGCACGCTCACCGAATCGTAGCCCTTTTGAGCGAACAGGGTTTCGGCGACCTTCAGCAGGCGATCCCGCGTTGATGCGCTGTTGTTGTCCATGGGCATAGCCCTCTCGCCTCCCGTTGAAAACGTTTGTATCAAACGATAGTTTGAATGTCAAACCATTTCTGCGGCCCCCAAGAAAATACCCGCCTGTTCCCATGGGAACAGGCGGGTATGGGGGGGTCATTGGTAAATGTCCTCTTGCGAGGTGTCTGCCGTATGGATATCGTTACGAGTTATTGAGTACTACCAGCGCATCGACGGCGATCGGTTGATCCCCCGCAATGATAACGGGATTGATGTCTATCTCCGCGATCTGGTCATATTCATCTCCGAGTTTGCCGATCCCCACGAGTGCCCGGGCGAGGGCCTTTTTGTCGACGGCCGGACTTCCGCGGAATGCATCGAGCAGTTTTTTGGTCTTGATTTCTTCCATCATCTCCATGGCGTCGATCTCCGAGATGGGTGCTACCCTGAAGCTGACATCGTTCAGAACCTCGGTAAAGATGCCCCCAAGCCCGAACATGACGCACGGGCCGAACTGGGGATCACGGGTGAGGCCTATGACGAATTCCCGATCCCCCTTGATCATCTCCTGTACCAGCACACCGTCGAGCTCTGCACCGGCCGCCGTGATTTCATCGTATGCCCGTTCCACGTCGCTGCTGGTGTCCAGGTTCAGCTTGACCATCCCCATCTCCGTCTTGTGGGTCAGCGTGCTGGAACACCCCTTCAGTACGACCGGGAAACCGAACTCTTCGGCCAGTCTGACGGCCTCATCCCTGGAACCGGCGAGACCTTCTCGCGTTATCGCAACCCCGGCCGATGCAACGACACGTTTCGAATCGTATTCGGACAAGGCCTTCTGTCTTCTGTCGATCGCCCTCTGCAGTATCTCTTTCATTGTTTCCTATCTCCCTTTTGAACCAAGGCGGCACAGACCATTGTGCCACAGTGTTTGATTTAACACTATTCCCCCAACCCTAACTTCTTTGCCGCCTCTTTGATCCCGCCGAGAACCGATTCGTCTTCGATCGTTGAGGGGACGGTGTACTCTTCGCCGTTGACGATCTTGCGCATGGTGGCCCTCAGCGTCTTCCCCGAACGGGTCTTGGGAAGGGCCTTGACGATGGCGCACTGCTTGAAGCAGGCAACGGCCCCGATATCCGACCGCACCATCTGCACCAGTTCCTTGACTATTTCATCCGGATCACGGTCAACCCCGGCCTTCAGGACGGCAAACCCGACAGGGACTTCCCCCTTGAGCTGCTCGTTCGCCCCGAGAACGGCGCATTCCGCCACATCCTGGTGTTTCGCCACTATCTCTTCCATGGCGCCGGTGGAGAGCCGGTGTCCCGCGACATTGATGACATCATCAATCCGTCCCATGATAAAGAGGTATCCGTCTTCATCGATATGACCTCCGTCGCCGGTCACATAGAATCCCGGTATCTCGGTTACGTATTCAAGATATCGCTTGTCGTCCTTCCACAGGGTCGGCAGGCATCCCGGGGGGAGGGGAAGCTTGATGGCGATAATACCGTCCTCTCCGGTGGGGATCTTTTTCCCCTCGGAATCCACGATCTGGACGTTGTAGCCGGGGACAGCCTTCGTGGGAGACCCCGCCTTGAGTGGCAAGGGCTCAATCCCCATGCAGTTTGCGGCAATACCCCACCCCGTTTCCGTTTGCCACCAGTGGTCGATGACCGGTATCTTCAGGATATCAGATGCCCAATAGTAGGTGTCGGGGTCGAGCCGCTCGCCGGCCAGAAAGAGATACCGCAGAGACCCGATATCATATTTCTTCAGGTATTCAGCGTTCGGGTCTTCCTTCTTGATGGCGCGGAATGCCGTCGGGGCGGTAAACAGAACCGAAACGCCATGCTGGGAGATGACCCGCCAGAAAGCCCCGGGGTCGGGGGTCCCGACCGGTTTTCCCTCGTACAAGATCGTCGTGCAGCCCGCCAGGAGGGGGGCGTACACGATGTATGAATGACCGACAACCCAACCCACATCGGATGCCGCCCAGTAGACTTCGCCCGGGTTTACGCCGTAGAGGTATTTCATAGTCCATTTAAGGGCGACAGCGTGGCCGCCGTTGTCGCGCATGACCCCCTTCGGCTTGCCCGTTGTTCCGGACGTATAGAGGATGTACAGGGGATCTGTCGCCGCCACTGCGACGCAGTCCGCCGGCTGTGCCTTTTTCATCAGGGCTTCCCCGTCAAAATCGCGACCCTGGATAAGGGGAGCTTTGACCTGGGGGCGCTGGAAGATAACGCACTTCTCCGGTTTGTGACCGGCTATCTCGATTGCCTGATCCAGAAGCGGTTTGTAGGGTATGGTCTTCTTCCCTTCAATCCCGCAGGAGGCGGAGACAATAACCTTCGGTTTCGCATCGTCGATGCGGATTGCCAGTTCGTTGGGCGCAAACCCTCCGAATACGACGGAATGCACGGCACCTATCCGCGCGCAGGCGAGCATGGCAACCGGGGCCTCCGGGATCATGGGCATATATATGATAACCGTGTCCCCCTTTGATACCCCAAGATCTCTCAGGGCACCCGCAAATTTTGAGACTTTATCGAGAAGCTCACCATAGGTTATCTTCTTCACGGTGTCTGTCACCGGACTGTCATAGATTATGGCTGTCTGGTTCCCCCGGCCATTTTCTACATGATAATCCAGCGCATTGTAACAGGTGTTCAGCATGCCTCCGACAAACCACCGGTAAAACGGTTTGTTGGTGTCGTCCAATACCCTGTCCCACTTCTTCTCCCAATGTACCGCCTCAGCAGCCTCTCCCCAGAACTGGTCGGGATGATTGATGGATTGTTCATAAGCTTTAGAATAGTTAGCTGTCATCCGATTTTCTTCCTTCCTTTTTTTATTATTTTTTGTTTTTCCCCAGGACTATGGTCCAATCTGCCTGACCCTTATCCCGTCAATAACAATGATTTCTCTGACGCGCCAAGGTGTCAGTCCCGGTTGAGCCGTCACATCGTTAACGTTCCCGGATATTGACCCCCTGGACATAGGGGGATACTCATAGCACTTCTCACGGGACGCAGGCAAGAAAAAAGGAGAATCCGGAGTAGGCAGACTATCCTCTGTACTTACCCTGAGACTCAGACGGTCGCCATATATCGCTTTTCCCGTGCTTACTCAAGAAAATTTCTGTTCAGGCGTCTGCCATACGTCCCCACCTTCCTGTGTGGAAGGGGATACTCCGGCATGGGGTTCTGAATAACGGGGGATGCGTTTCTCCTATTCATGATTCCCGGGAGGTGTATGCCGTTTTTCTTCTTTCAAGCTCGGCGGAATATCGATCTCTCAACAGCCGTATAAAAGAGACGATGGTTGAATAGATAAATCTGCCGTCTTCGGTCCCTTCCTGATCCACGACAGGTTTTACCTGTTCGAAGTCTTCCAGCTGTTCGTCAAGAGAGATGATTTCCTGTTCGAACTGGCGGATGATGTTCTCCTTGTCGAGGAATCTGAAAAAGAACAGTTTAACAAGGAAGTCGAGATCGTAGTCTATGGGATCCGGCGGCGCAATCAGGCTTTGCTTGAAAAGTTTTTTCCCCTCGTCGGTTATGGTATACATATGTTTATTGGGCTTGCCGGTCTGAAAGACAACTTCTTTTTTTACCAGGTTGGCCGTTTCGAGCTTTCGAAGCGCGGGATAAATCTGGTTGAGGCTCAGGTTGTACGCTATCATCATCTTCCCGGTGATGTTCTTTATCTTGTAGCCGGTCTTCGGCCCCGACATAAGAAAGCCGAGAATCATCATATCTGTTTCCATGGATGTCTCCCCCTGAAGTTGCCTTTAATAAAACCAGTTTATAATAATATATCCTCAGAGAAAATATAGGAATGAAAATCGCATGTCAAGGCAATTGTTCAGGCAATTGTTCAGCACCCTGGACGGTTCGTCCGCCTCGCTTCTCAGATCCTTTTCGGACAAGGCGTTTAAATCGTGTGGTATTTTCTTGTGCGCCCGATGTCCGTCAAGGGGATGGTTCACGGGGAGACGGATGTGCGCCTGTCCGGAATGGCACGTTGCCGAGGCGTTTTGCGACATCATTCATCTTGAAGAATTCTATTGTCTCAGTGGTGGCACAATTTCCAGGGGGACGTCGACGGGTTTCACAAGTCTATCCATAATGTCTCTGGTACCGGACAGGTTGAGCCTGTCGAACAGAAATAAAAACTTGCCCTCCAGTTCCGCCCCGATTGCCTCCAGGGTATCGGGCGGGAGGTCCCACATATCCTTCTTGAAACGGCCGAATCCCTTTTTCCTGGTCTTGTAGATGAACTGCTCGTCAGAGTCGTTTTCCTTCTTTTCACCCCTCAGATCTGTGTTGATGTATGCGTATATCCTGTCTCTCAGACCTGCGGGGAAATGCCCGCTGTCATAGATCATATTCTGGAACCCTGTCGCCAGATGTATCTCCGATGTCTCCGTCTCCGGAAACCGGCCAAATGCCTCGTCGGGGAGGGTTGATGCCCCGTGCTGCACGGCGCCCGAAAGGCCGTACCTGGATTTTGCCACACGGGAGATCTCCTCCAGGGTGTAGAAGTCTATCTGCGCCTCTGCGATCGAACCGTCCGGCAGCGGAACGCCCCCGTGGGTGGTTCCCGTCTGGATACTGATCTTGCTGATCCCCTTCAGCCCCTCCCCCTTCTCGCGGAGCCCTGCGAGGTAGCCGTCCATAAAGACGGTAAATTCCTCTGTCGTGGTGTTTTTGTCCCCTATTTCCCCTATCTCTCCGCCTATCGACACGGTCACCCCTGCGGGTTCTATCTGCCGTATCATGGCGGTTATGTCAGCGGTTATCGAATAGTTGCCCTCCTGCTGCTCCCGGATGGTGGGTCTGGCCAGGTCGGCGATGGTGGAGGCATCGATATCGATATTATAAAACCCCGCCTCGATCGCCTCCCGTATCAGTGATTTGATTGCCTGGATCTCCGCAAACGGGTCGGCGGTGTATTTTTTTGCGTTGATCTGGAAGTGGTCACCCTGGAGGAAGAGGGGGCCCGTGTAACCGGCCTTTATAGCGGCGGCGGTTACCACGGCGGTGTATTCCGAAGGGCGTTGATCGGTGTATCCGATCTCCGAACGGGCGATTTCAAAGATGACGGGTCCGGCACCGACTTTCATGGCCGAGCGGAATACCGCCCGGGCGCTGTAATAGGTGATTCCGCGCAGATTGATCGCGGGTACCGTGAATCCTGAAACGGCGCCGCTTCCCATCGACTCGTACAGGGCCTGGATCGAGGAGGCCATGCACCCCAGCCGCGCGCCGGCCCTCCGGATCAGCCACCGTGCGGATGATTTCACCTCGCTGTCGGGGCTGAATATGGCGGAATACACCAGGTCATCGATCAGGGTATCCCGCAGGCGTTTTTCGTCCGATATGACGATGTCCCCCCCGTCGATTGTCAGCACACCGGTGATGTTGTGCTTCAGTTGGTCAATGGTCCGGTAAATCATGACATGCCCCTCTGTACATACGTTAGGTATATATTGTGTTGGGATAACAGATCAACCCCCCAGGAATATCTTCGCCTTCTCCACCTCGTACGTGCTTCCCATATATATGGGGCACCTTTGATCGAGGGCTTTCGGTTGGATCGAAAGGATGCGTTGCCTTCCGTCTGTCGCCATTCCTCCTGCCTGCTCGACAAGAAATGCCATAGGCTGGAGCTCGAAGATGAGGCGCAGCTTTCCTTCCGGACTTCCCTTCAGTGCCGGGTAGGTGAAGATGCCCCCTCTCTTTATCAGGATATGGTTGATATCGGAGATAAACGCGCCGCTGTACCGCACCTTGTACCCCTCATCTTCCAGCTGTTGTATGTATTCGAGGTGTTCGGGCGTCCAGTCTCTCCTGAGTCCTCCGGCGCCCAGTATATTTCCCCGTTCATGGAGCGTGATGTTCTCCCCGGAGAGCACATACTCCCCCTCCCTGTTGAGGACGAATTCATGGGTTCCGTCCCCCGCTGAGTAGATCATCGTGATCAGAGGCCCGTAGGTTATAGCCAGCGCGGCGACGAGGCTGTTGCTTCCTCCCTCCAGGATGGAGCTTTTGTGGATACCGATAATGGTCCCGATTGAGAGATTGACGTCCACCAGGGAGGAGCCGTCCAGAGGGTCGGCGGTCACGATGTACTTTTCTCCTCCCTTGCCCACCTGGACGATGGAATCCCTCTCTTCGGAAGCATAATGGCTCACGAAGCCCGAGAATTCGAGCTGGCTTTTGATGATTTCGTCGGAAATCATGTCCAGGGCGAGCTGATCCTCCCCGTAGATATTTTCATGGCCGGCCAGCTTCCGGTTGGATTCCTGGATCTTGGAGAAGATATATTTCCCCGTTATGGCTATCTGCCAGATAAGCCTGCGCAGGTCCAAATCAACACCGGCCATCCACATGTGCCGTCTCAGATCAATAAAGTGCCTGGTTGCATCAGATATGTTTTCCATAAAATTCCTCTCTGAAATACGTGTCCGAAATTTCTAACAGGGGGCCTCATTTTATACAAGTGTTTTTTTTGGGGATCGGCCTTCAAATCCCCACGTAAAAGGGCGGGGATGTGACCCTCCCAAGGGTGGCAGATCCGCTCTCCCCTCGAAATCATCCCGGCATCAGGTGGGGAGAGGTACGGCAAAGAAGGATAAGCACGATACTGTAATATATCCAGACAGCCGTAACTTTTTACGGAGCGGCAGATCCTTCGTTCTTATTCCCCTATGAAATTCGGTTTCCGTTTCTCCGCGAAGGCCGTCATCGATTCCACGCAATCCTTCGATGTAAGGAGGATCATATTTTTATGAATCGCCAGTGATATCCCCTCGCGGACCGTGGCGGTCCGGCTGAAGTTGAGGACCTCCTTGGTATTCTGAACCGCCAGGGGAGCGCTCTCCTTGATCTCCTCGGCCAGCTTCTTCGCCCCGGCCATCAACGTCTCCTGATCCGGGTAGACGTCGATAACCAGCCCCATCCGTTCGACCTCCCTGGCTGTGAAGAACCGTGCCGTGTAGGCCATCTGCCGCGTGAAGGCCTGCCCGATGATGTAGGGAAGCCGCTGGAGAACTCCCATATCGGCGACGATGCCGATCCGCGCTTCGCGGAGGGTGAATGTCGCGTCTTCGGTGCAGAGGCGGAGATCACATGACGAAATGATGTCGAGGCCCGCACCGACGCACATCCCGTGGACGGCGGCAATAACCGGCTTTTTGCACTCCTCGATGACATGACAGCAGTCGAACAGAACCCGGTCGTCTATAGGGATGTTCAACATGTTTTTCGGCTTTCCGATCAGACCCCGCGATATGGCATCTTTCAGATCAAGACCCGCGGAAAAAATCCTGGCGTTGCTCTTCAGGATAATGACCCACACATCGCTCATTGTGCCGAGTTCGGCAAATACCTCGGTGATCTCCTTCGCGAATTCGAGACTGAGAGCGTTGAGGCTCTTTGTCCGGTTCAGCGCCACCGTTGCGACGTGATCCTCCGTCGTTACTTCAATCCATTGATACTCCATAATCACCATCCCTCTCATTGATATTTATAGTGCTGGGAGAGCATTACCACCAAAGTGGAAAAAATACAATTGGAAGAGGGCAGACAGGAGTCCCCCCGGCGCGGTCAATGGTGACTGGAAAAGGTCCGCGGGGTTGTGGTAGAGTGACACAGGGAGGATGGATCATGGTGGATATTACGCAGATCGACTATCGGGTACTCGACAGACCTGAAATCCTGAGCTTTCTCTTCTACCCTCGCCGGGAAGATGGCCCTTCCAGACCCGGAGGGACTGCCTGCGACATGCAGATACCGGTGGACGAGCACGTGACCGTCGGCGCCCGTTTCCATCACGCGCGGACGGCGGCCCCCACGATCCTCTTTTTCCACGGAAACGGCGAGATCGTCGCCGATTACAATGAGATGGCCCCCCTCTATGTACAAAAGGGGATCAACTTTCTCCCCGTCGACTACCGGGGATACGGCCGCTCCACCGGGACCCCCACGGTCACGGCGATGATGCGCGACTGTCACACTATTTTTGAATACATTCTGAATTGGCTTGCTGAAGGGGGATACACGGGGACCCTGGCGGTCATGGGACGGTCGCTGGGCAGCGCGTCGGCCCTTGAACTCGCGGCACAGTACCGGGACCGGATCGCGGGTCTCATCATCGAGAGCGGATTCGCCTACCTCATGCCGCTCCTCCGGTTGATCGGCGTTTCCCCTCTCAGGATGGGGATCTCCGAAGAGGATGGCTGCCAGAATATTCAAAAGATCAGAACCTTTGACAAACCCACGCTGATCATCCACGCCCAATTCGACCAGATCATCCCCTTTAGCGACGGCGAGGCCCTCTACGAGGCCTGCGCGGCCAGAGACAAACGCCTCCTCATGATCCCCGGTGCCGACCACAACACGATATTCGTGAGAGGATTTGAGGACTATATAGCGGCGATCGTGGATTTTTTTAAACTGATCGCCGGGTAATCAGATCTCTTTTTCAGAGGGGTAGAATCCAATTTCCCTGGCAAACTCGAACTGTCGCTGCCACGGGACATGCGGGTGGGTCCGGGTGATGACCTCTTCGCCCAGGCGTTGCAGTGATGCATGGTCGATGTCCACCGGATGGTATCCGCCGATAAAACCTCTGTCGGGGGAGATGATCTCCGCCTTCCCCGGCAGGCAGTCGCAGTCGGCGGTTATCCTGACCAGGGCGTTGATGAGGACGGTCTTTTTGCTTATACGCCTCCACACCGCCGCCGCGGTTTCCACCAGCTTTTCCTGGAATACGCTCGAATCGCCCGAGAAGAAGATCTTCAACGCCATCACCGGACACAGGCCGATACACTGCGCACAGCCGATGCACCGATCCAGGTCGTACGTGGGCAGTTCGTTGCCGGAGATCTGCGCGGCTCCGGTGGGGCAGACGTCGACGCAGACGCCGCAGCGGGTGCACCGATCCTCTATGAGGGAGGGCTTGGCGTCCGCGTGCATGCGCTGCTTCTGCGCCCGTGAGGCGAACCCCATCGAGAGGTTTTTGATCGCGCCGCCGAACCCCGATCCCAGGTGCCCCTTGAAGTGTGAGAAGATGACAAACCCCGCCGCCCTGTCTATGACGGCTCCTGCCTGTACGGTTGGAAAGTGCCTCAGGCCGCAGGGGATATCCACCACCTCGTTCCCTTCGAGGCCGTCCCCGATCACGATCTCACAGCCGAGGAACTCCTTCGTGTACCCGTGCCCCGCCGCCGTCTCCAGGGAATCACTTCCGCTGCGCCGCCCGCCGGAATAGAGGACCGTTGTGTCGAAGACAAAGGGGCGCGCCCCGCTGTCCTGGAGCCATCGGACGATCTCCCGCGCGTACACCGGCGGCAGGTGGCTGTCGTTCCCCCGCTCCCCCCAGTGGAGTTTCACGCCGACGGAATCACCCTCGCGAAAGGGGTGGCGCATCTTCGCGAGAAGGTCTTTCAGGGCTGCTACGGCCTCCTGCTCAGATCCCTGGGTTTTGGAGAAGAGAATATCCATAACGGAATACTACTACAATTGGCCGCGCAAGAAAACGTAAAAACAGCGGGGCAAGGCTCCAGCCCGGCAATTGGCGCCTGTGTCGGGGGGTCGGTTAATGCATGGTTCATCAAAGATGTTGGTTGGGCCGCAAGGCGTGCCTTTCAGGAGAGATGTCTTATTGAAAACAATATGATTGAAGTATGAGAAGACGGCGTATCCGTGCCGTGATAGCTCTTCCCTTGCCACTAAGAAGCGGGCTGCGTTGAGGGTGAAGATCACATATAGCTGTGAAGACCTGAGAGGATATAGTTTACGCCGAGATAGGTAAAGATAACCGCGACAAACCCGGCGATGGATATGACGGCCATCGCGGTTCCTCTCCACCCTCGGACTAGGCGGGCGTGAAGATAGGCGCCGTAGAGCATCCAGGTTATCAGCGACCAGGCCTCCTTGGGGTCCCACCCCCAGTAGCGACCCCAAGCGGTGTCGGCCCAGACGGCGCCGGTGATGATCCCCAGCGTCAGGAGCAGAAACCCGATCG
>CAZNBR010000044.1:0-14829 GCA_964571315.1 uncultured Syntrophaceae bacterium | reverse complement strand
ATGCCGGACTTGATCCGGCATGACATTTGACATGTTTAATTGCCGGAGTAATAATAGATTTGATAACAAAAACAGAAGTTATATTCGGTTCCCCCTTCCGATGACACAAGCTACCGAAGAGATGGTGATCGTATTTACCATGTACGGAAACGTTCGATTGAGGATATTATTGTTGAGCAGAGGATTTCAATGAAGACATTTGATTCGATGAAAAAGGACCTCTTCGATGTAAACGGAGAGATCAAAAATCTTTTCGATGCCGCGAGTGAGCTTCCCGGCATAGCACGGCTCCCTCTTGATGAATGGGGGAAAATGTGCGGTTCCATAGAAGCGCAGATAGATGAGGGGATACTGCGCATAGCAGTGGTGGGGGCCATAAAATCGGGGAAGAGCACGTTCGTAAATGCCTTTTTAGGTGGGGATTATCTCAAACGAGGGGCCGGTGTGGTGACATCTATCGTAACGAAGATACGTAGAGGGCCGGTTCTGAAGGCGATTCTCGATTTCAAGACATGGGATGATATAAACGGGGAGATGCGGCAGGCAATGGTGTTTCTCCCCTCTTTCGACGGGCGGTCCGGTGCCGGGCAATTCGATATACGGCGTGAAAAGGATCGGAAGGAGCTGCAAACGGCGTTAGAGGGGGTCAGTTCGGAAAATATAATTTTACAGGAGACGCTTGATGTCAACAGCTTACTCCTTATGTCTTATCTTAACGGGTATGAACGCGTAAAAGATCTAATCTCTCTTGATGCCGGGACGAGGAGTTTTGATGGTCCGGAATTTGTCAGGCATAAGGATTTTGTTGGCGATGACTCTCTCGCGGTCTATCTGAGAGATCTTGAACTGCGAATCCCTTCGGGGGAAGAACTCTACGATAACATTGAGATCGCGGATTGTCAGGGGAGTGACTCCCCCAACCCTCTTCATCTTTCAATGACCCAGGAATACCTTCTCCGTACCCACCTTGTTATATACCTCCTGAGCAGCCGAACGGGCATGCGGCAGGCGGACATAAAATTTCTCTCCATGATAAGGAAAATGGGGCTCATGGAGAACATATTCTTTGTCATAAACTGTGATTTCAACGAACATGAAACCATAGAGGGGCTTAAAACTCTTGTCAGGAGAATAGAGGAGGAAATATCGGTAATAAAACCCGATCCGATAATATTTACGATCTCCACATTATTTAATCTTCTCAGGAAGATGGAGGATGTGTCCCGCCGAGACAGGATAAAGTTGGAGCAATGGCAGGGTGAAAAAGAGTTTGCGAAGTTTTCAGATCTGGAGAGTGAGAGGTTTGAGTCTGTATTTCGTGAGAAGCTTACACGGGACAGATTTACGCTCCTCCTGAAGAACCCTCTGGAGCGGTTCGCGGTCATGATGGCCTCCTTGAATGACTGGGCCGGGGTCAACAGCGACATCCTGGCAAGAGATTCGAAGGAGGCGGGAGCTGTCTTCGAGAAGATGGAAAATGCCCGCAGACAAATGAAAGAGCTGAAGCCGGTGATACAAGACACAATGGACGGCGCTTCGCGGAAGACAAAGAATGAGATCGGCAAAGAGGTGGATGGGTTCCTGGATATCCGCTATGGGACCGTGATCAAGAATATACAGGGATTTGTAAGAAGATACGAGCCCGATTATGAAAGAAATGGGAATGGTCTTGAAGGAATGGGATTTTCATCGGCCCTGTATAGGGTATTCCAGGATTTTAAGCATGACATTGATCTTTTTATGGCGGAGACGGTCAACCCCTTATTGATACAGTTTATCAGACAGGAAGAGAAGAAGATTGTCGGATCGCTCGACAGGACTTCCGGTTCGTATGATACACTGATACAGAATACTCTTCAGCGATATAAGGAGACAGTAAAAACCCTGGGAATATCTTCAGTAGAGTACACACCCGGGGCAATGCAGGCAATCGACATGGAAGATCTGAAGAAGAGAGCCGGTCTCAATGTTCCGCCCCTCGTTTCACCGCTCCGGTACACTGCCAGGGTGCGTGCCGAGGCCGTCATGAGTCTGGGATTCTATAATTCGGTCAAGATTATAAAAAAACTGTTCAGGCGGCAGATTCAAGACAACAATGATGCCGGAATCCGCGCCTTGAGAGACGGAGTGAAGAGGATCAAGCAGGAGACGGAACGATCAATCATATTCCATCTTGGTGACTACAAGGAAAACCTTAAATTTCAGTACCTTTTCAGATTTGTCGATATGGTTTCCACTGTCCTGAGCGATGATCTGTTTGATCGTTTCCGTGTTTTTACGATGGATATATCTGACATGGCAGGGATTGTCGATAAAGAGCAGGCCGACAAGGAAAAGATTCTGGCAGTACTCAGATCCGTGGAAAAAGAATCTCGGAGAGTGCTGGTTCACGTAACCGGTTTGAAAGCGAGAATGGAAGCATAATGATCTGTAACGGCAATTTGCTCGTATACATGATGTGAAGGCTCAAAAAAGCACGTTACGATGAAGGGGAATCCTGAAATCCAGTCACACCTCCCGTATTAAAAATAGACAGCGCCTATCTTTCACCAAATACTGTGACTTGTTTTGAATAAGAAGTATTTCTCATATGGAAAGCGGAAACGATACATCTTAAAATGTTATGTTAAGAGATTTATATCGTTGAAGATTCGCATTGGTAGTTGATGCTTTTCACTACCACATAATTCTGAGGACTCGCGGGTGCAAGCGATAAGCCGGCATCGGAGGGGATACGCTTTGGGGTTTATCATTCAATGCCCGACGGACTCAAAGCCTTTTACAAATACAAAAAAGGGCCGGTTTCGAAAAACCGGCCCTTTTGACTGAGTGCACTTACCGACGATTATAGTTTAAAGAGCAGATCGGCATACGTCGGTACGGGCCACATATCCGCGGGCACCACCATTTCCAGCGCGTCGATGTCGACGCGCAGGGTCTGCATGACCGGAATGACTTTATCCCGGTAGGCTTCGGCCTGCTTGACGGTATCGTCGGTCTTCCGCGCCTTTCCCGCCGCCGCTTCCAGCTTCGCCAGGTTTTTGTAGGCGGAGGCCAGAGGAGCGTTGACCTTCTTCAGGAGATCTTCCTGGACCGGAGCGGAAGCCGATGCGGCCTGGAAACTCGAGATGGAATCGGCCAGGAAGGTTGCGTATTCAATCCCTGCGGGCAGGAACTGCTTCTTGACCATGTCGATAGCCGTCATCGCTTCAATGTTGATCTGCTTGGCGTAGATCTCGACATAGATCTCGTAGCGGGAGTGCAGCTCCTTGTTTGAGAGGACCTCATACTTCTCGAAGAGCTTGAGGGCTTTCGGGGTCACAAAGGCCTTCAGGCCGTCCACCGCGTTGCGTACGTTGGGCAGGCCCCGCTTTTCGGCCTCTTTCACCCAGGCGTCGGAATAGTTGTTTCCGTTGAAGAGGATCCGGCTGTGCTTCTTGTAGGTGTCCCGGATGATCGCCGCCACTTCGGCGTTCTTATCCCTGGCCTTTTCAAGACGGGTGGCGATCTCGTCGAGGGCTTCGGCCGCGATGGTGTTCAACGCGACATTCACTCCGGCAATCGATTGGGCCGAACCGACCATCCGGAACTCGAACTTATCCCCGGTAAAGGCGAAGGGAGAGGTCCGGTTGCGGTCGGTATTGTCCTTCGGAATCGTGGGCAGTGTATCGACACCGACATTAAGGAATTGTGCGTCTTTCGAAGAAGATTTCTGGCCTTTTGAAATCTTCTCCAAGATCCCCGTCAACTCGTCCCCCATGAAGATGGAGACAATGGCCGGAGGCGCTTCGTTGGCGCCCAGACGGTGATCGTTTCCGGCGGTCGCGCAGGTGGCCCTCAGGATATCGGCATGCGTGTCGACGGCCTTGATCAGGGCGCTCAGGAAAATGAGGAACTGGACATTATCGCTGGCCGTACGCCCCGGGTTCAGCAGATTGACTCCGTCGCTCGTGGCAAGAGACCAGTTGTTGTGCTTGCCCGAGCCGTTGATGCCGGCATAGGGTTTTTCATGGAGCAGGCATACCAGGTCGTGCCGAAGCGCGACCTTCTGCATGGTCTCCATGACCAGCTGGTTGTGGTCGGTCGCGATGTTCGTGGTTGCATACAGGGGGGCCATCTCGTACTGCGCCGGCGCAACTTCGTTGTGCTGGGTCTTGGAGGTAATGCCCATCTTCCAGAGTTCGTTATTCAGATCCCACATGTAATCGGCAACCCGGTCCTTGATGGCGCCGAAATACTGGTCGTCCAGCTCCTGACCCTTGGGCGCGGGGGCACCGAAGATCGTCCTGCCGGTGAGCATCAGGTCGATTCTCTCCATATAAAAATCTTTGTCCACCAGGAAGTATTCCTGCTCGGGACCCACCGTGGAGATGACCTTGGTGGCGGTGGTATTGCCCAGTGCCCTTAAAACCCGCAGGGCCTGTTTGGAGACGGACACCATGGACCGCAGGAGGGGTGTCTTCTTATCGAGAGCCTCTCCATGATAGGAATAGAAGGCCGTCGGAATTGCCAGGGTCACATTGCCGCTTTCATCGGTCTTCAAAAACGCGGGGGAGGTGCAGTCCCAGGCCGTGTAGCCTCTGGCCTCGAAGGTGGCGCGCAGCCCGCCGCTGGGGAAGGACGAGGCATCCGGTTCACCCTGGATCAGCTGCTTGCCGGAAAATTCCATGCTGCTGCTGCCGTCCGCGGCCGCGGAGACGAATGCGTCATGCTTCTCGGCGGTAAACCCGGTCAGGGGCTGAAACCAGTGCGTATAATGAGTCGCGCCCTTTTCAATCGCCCAATCCTTCATGGCGTTGGCGACCACGTCGGCAATGTCGGGACGCAGCGGGGTGCCGTTGTCAATGGTTTCCATCAGGGCCTTGTAGATATCCTTAGGCAGGCGCTGCTTCATTACCTTATTGTTAAAAACATTAGAACCAAAAATTTCTGTCACGTCCATAATTCTCCCCTTTCACTGAATATCAGGTCTTCATTATTTGAGATATGGTCACAAAATTTTCCTCTCTACTTGAGGAACAGAGCAAAAGACGTACCAATATTTGATTTTTAATCTTATAGCACAGTTACAAGCGGAATACCCTTCAGGATCGTTCCTGTAAAGAACATTCCTGTTGCGTATGGCGCCCAATTCCTACAATTGTGTACCAATAAATCGGCATTCAAGGTGTTATCCCGGGGACACGATACCTGTTTCTCGAAGAGGCACGGCCATACAAGGGAAGGATCTCCTCCACATGCGGCACTGTATCCGGAACGCCTGCCATGTAATTATCTGTTTGCTGGGCAACACCGCTCAAAGTTGTCCCCTGGCTTTCCCGACCGGCGCCAGGTAGATCACGAACTCGTCGGTTCCATCGACCCCCACGAGCCGGTCCATCGCCTCCTGGTCATACGCCGCGATGGCACACGTCCCCGCCCCGATTGCCTCACAGGCGAGATAGAGGTTCTGGCAGACATGACCGGCATCGAGCGCAATCACCTTGTGGGCCACCCCCCCATAGCGCCACTCCATACGGTACGGGATGGCCGTCCACAGAAAGGTGACCGCCGCCTCTCCCGGATACCTCTGACCGAATGAGGCCCCCACGATCTTTTCAGCCAAACGGTCATCCGTGAATTCCAGGAGAAGCTGGTGCTCCAGAGGAAGATACCGGTACAACCCCTGACCGATCCCCGCAATGTTCAAAACACAGAGGTACGTCTCAAGGGCATGTCGACATCCCGCGGACGGCACTGTCCGAAAGGCGTGACCGGCGTCTATCCGCTCCCGTATGCCCTGCGTTGCCCAGAGCAGAAAGGAAAGTTCCTCGATGGTCATCGGTTCATCCCGGTAGGCCCTGCGGCTTCTCCGGTTCTGCATCGCCGCGATAAGATCGATCCTGCCGATGGTCTCCCCTCCGCCGCTGTGCGGGACGAGGTCTATCCGCGTCGCACCCTCCGCGAACGGCTTTTCTATGGGAGGAGACTCTATCCCCCTGCTCTGATCGGTTACGGAGAAATCGATGGTCTTGCGGACAGAGTCCTTCAAAAAAGAACGGCCCTGTTCAAGGAGTGTATGTTTCATGCCGATATCCCCCTTTTCCTCATTCGCTCGTTTCCTCTGTTGAGGTGTTCTCGTTTACCGCCATCATGCTCCTTTTACCTCTTCATATATATCGGGGGTGAAGCGCGGCGTGCAGACTGCCAGGAAGATCATATCCTCCCCCCCGGTGTTCGTGATCCGCTGCGGACAGCCGGGAGGGATCAGAACAACGTCCCCGGGGCCGACATCCTGGGGCGGCAGATCGCCCACCTGCATCTGTCCTTTCCCCTTAAGGATCAGGTACCGCTCCGTCACGCCCCGCAGACGGTGGAGCCCCGTGGTAACCCCCGGCTCCACTCTCGCTCTCGCTATCGAAACGGCCTCGTCTTCCGCTACGTTTGACAGTTCCAGAATGTAACATCCCTCGTCCGTGTAGAATTCAGAACCCGAATCGCTCCGTACAATTTTCTCTTTCATCTTTCCCAGCCCCCCTTCAGGGTATCCTGCCACCGGACGGATGGAAATTCCAGATAAAAAGGTGACGAACAAATATTTCGACAAAGGGTTGACCTGTCCTGCATTGACAGGTATATCAGGGGCCTTCGGAGATACGCGGCTGGGGCGTATCACAAAGGAGAATAGCCATTACATCTCAATTCGGTCCGATACAGGTTATAGAGGGAGAAGACGGCAGCCGATACCCGTACTGCCGGTCCGTTTTTATCGACGACGACGTGAAGGCCCTGATCGATCCCGGGGCCGGGGTGCAGCGCCTGACCGAACTGAAAAAGAAGCACCACATCGATATGGTCCTCAATACGCACTTTCACTTCGACCATATCGCCTACAATTATCTCTTCGATGAATCCAGGATACTCATCAATGAGAAGGAGGCCCCCTGCTTCCGCGACAGGAGAGCGATCCCCCCGGTCATCGGCATAGAGGAGGTGTACGGAAAGGGATGGGTCGACGGCTGGCTCCAACGGATCGCCGACCCCGCGACCGAGAACAGCCCCTACTCCCCACAGAATAACCACGAATGGTGGCTCTCCACCGCCCGGCTGGACGGGGAATACAAATGGGGAGAGGTGCTGGATTTCGGAAAGACGAAGATGCACGTCATCGGCGCCCCAGGGCATTCCGGCGGCTTGAGTTGCATGTACTTTCCCCGGTACGGCGCGATCTACGTGGCGGACCTGGACCTCACGCCGTTCGGACCGTTTTATGGGGGGTCCGATGGTGATATCGATCAGTTTATCTCATCGTGCCGGGAGATAGAAAACGTCGATGCCGAATTCTTCATAACCAGCCATGAAATCGGAATCCTCGGCAGAGAAGAATTCCGGACAGGGATGGACGTATATCTGGCCGTTATCGCAGAGAGAGACAGGAAGATCCTCTCCGTCCTGTCCGCGCCCCTTTCGCTGGAAGAGGTGGCCGGGATGGGCCTGATATACGGCAGGAAATTCCACGTGGATGCCTGGGTATACATGTGGGAGTTCATTACGATCAAGAAGCACCTCCTGAGGATGGAACGGCAGCAGCGGGTATCCCGGATCGGCGACAGATTCATCGCGGTATAGACGGCCCTTATCCGCTTTCCTCCAACCCATCAGGAAAGATCCATCGGGGACACCTGCGCCCTCCTGTATTCCATGGGAAAATAGTATTGACACGGATATGCATATTTGGAATAATAAGCCTCAAGGAGTTGAGGTCCTTTCTAGCCTGGGGTAGAAAGATAATATTTCTGTCGTTCAACCCAAAAGGAGGTGACGCATGGATAAGGACGACCTGAAGAGATTTTTGGCTGGATTGTGTATCGTTACCCTCGTAGCGGGGGCCAGCCTCTCTGTTGTCGGCTGTGAAACCGGTAGTAGTTGAGACCAGAAGAAGAGTGCAGTTGGCACTCAACCAGCGCAACCAGCCGGAGGTAGTAGTTGAGGTAAAAAATAGAGGCGCAGTTAGCGCCACTCAAAGCAGATGGAAGAGTCACATAGACGGCGACTGATTCTCATTCCCTGACGATATCTCATACCGAACCTCTGAAACAGATTGTGCCGATGCGGCAGGGCATTGAGTGATCTCCTTCAACCCCCAGGATTATTGCAAGAGGTCAGATATGCGACCATCCGGCACATCCCAGTTGGAAACAATCTATCCCACATGCCGCGCGTTTCTGGACGACGATACATGGAACGCACTTGTTGCGCAGTATACGGCTGCAAAGAATGCTCACCCCTTCGAGGAGTTTCTCGCGCAATGTATTCGCGAGCCCGGGCTTCCTGAATTTCTGCCCGGGCTTGCCCGTCTTGAATCTGCCATCGCCGAAGCACGGCGGCGGGGACAAGTGATCCCCACCGACATCGACCGGTGTGAAATCAATCCCACCCTCAGTCTGATCGAAGCTTCATGGAAAGGTCTCCCGTCCCTCATCGATTCCAATGACCTGCCCCGTAATCCCCCACAGCGAGGCGAAGAGCAGGTTCTCGTCTGGTACCATCCGAAAAGCAAAACCGTGCAATATCGAACCGCTACCGATGAAGACCTCCTGGTGCTCAAAATGATCGCGGAGGATATCGATCCGGGCGTTGTGGCGAAAGAGGGCAAGGTGCCGACAGTGGCCGTCGTGGACGCCATCGACAGGGCCGTTGAAAACGGCCTGATTCTCCAACCGCGCCCCCTCATTCGACGCGACAGAGAGGCTGGGGCTGCATGGCAGTACATAGGCGAACGATTTATCGAATCATCCTTCTTTACCATTCAGTGGCATATCACCCAGGCCTGCGATCTGCACTGCAGGCATTGCTACGACCGGAGCCGTCGCTCGCCGCTCACGCTGGAGGCGGGCATTGCCATTCTCGATGACCTGGCTGCTTTTTGCACAAACCGCCACGTCCGGGGTCAGGTCTCTTTCAGCGGGGGGAATCCCCTCCTCCATCCCCACTTCTTTGATCTGTACCGGGCCGCCTCCGAACGGGGGTTCGTAACGGCCATCCTCGGCAACCCCACATCACGGGGAAACCTGGAGAGCATAGTCGAGATTCAAAAACCATCCCACTATCAGGTCAGCCTCGAGGGGCTTGAGGAATACAACGATTACATCCGGGGAGACGGAAACAGCAGAGATGTGATGGCCTTCCTGCCGATTCTCCGAGGCCTTGGGATTCAAGCTCAGGTCATGCTTACCCTCACCAGAGACAACATCGATCAGGTGTTGCCCCTTGCCGAGATATTGCGCAACAAGGCGGACAGCTTTACCTTTAACCGTTTGTCCCAGGTAGGAGAGGGGGCGCAGCTTGCCATCCCCAGCCGCGATGAATACAGGGCCTTTCTGATCGACTACGTCGAGGCCGCGAAGACGAACCCCGTGATGAGCCTGAAGGATAATCTCACCAACATTATCCTCCATAAAAGAGGCGAGGCGCTCTTCGGAGGCTGCGCCGGCTACGGGTGCAGCGCGGCATTTAACTTTATCGCCATCCTGCCCGACGGAGAAGCTCACGCCTGCCGCAAGTTCCCTTCATACATCGGCAATGTCTACCACCAGAGCATCGGTGAGATATATGATTCCGATGCCGCCCGCCGGTACCGCGCCGGGACCCAGGCCCAGACATGCCAGGCCTGTTCAATCCGACCCGTCTGCGGCGGATGTCTCGCCGTTATGTACGGCCAGGGCTTCGACATCTTTGAAGTCCGAGACACCCACTGCTTTATGTAATTGAAAATATTGTGCATCTAAGGAACAAAACAGCGTGTGGCGAACGAGAGTCGTTGCCACTCTGTTCTCTGCAACAGAGAAGGCCGGTCCAGGTTACCGCCAAACCTGTTTCTCGAAGTTGCAGTACCATGCCACCTTCGTGCCCTCCTCATAGAAACGCCTCATGGGATAACAGGGGGATCGTGTAAAAGGGTGGCCAGCTGCTTGTACTGCAAAGTGGTTTCGGGTTCAAAGGCCGGGCTATACAGGAGGAATGACGGGTGCGGCAACGGAAATATCGCCTGCCCCTCCGAAACGATCAGGGAGGCATACAGCGGGCGAAAATCCTTTCGCGCCGGCGGGGGATCGGCGTGATAGTGCGTCAAGATAGTTCGCGTCGCATAGTAGCCCAGGGGGACGACAACCCGGGGGCGGATGATCCGTATTTCCCTTTCCACGAAGGGGCTGCAGGCCTCGATTTCATCCATTTTCGGTCTGCGGTTTTTCGGCAACAGGCACTTGATCAGGTTGGTTATGTAGATCTGCTCGCGGCTGATGCCGGCGGCTCCCAAGAGCCTGTCCAGGACGGGTCCGGATGGGCCGACGAACATCGCATTTGATACGTCTTCTTTCGTACCGGGAGAGAGGGCGACCAACAGCAGTCGGGCGTCGAGATTCCCCTTCCCGCACAGGGCATGGGTCCTGGTGACTGCGAGACGGCAGCGCGTGCATCCCCTCACCTCTTCATTGAGCCGATCAAGGGCCCGACTCTTTGTTTCGGCGGGCATCACATCGTTCATCTATTTCGCCATGCGTTCAGAGCCGTTCGTATCAGGTTCCGTCGTTCGAGGTTGTGAACCTTTCTTCAAGATATGCGTGAATAATAGAAAAAATGTTATTTATCTTTTCCGATTGCGGGAGGGCGTCGCGGATCATTTCCAGGTACCGTCTAGAGCGGATGGCACGCAATGTCGGCTCAAAGTTGATGTCAAAGATCCAGCCGATCTGAAGCAGTTTAAAATCGTTGAGTGTCTTGACATGGTTCATATCGACGATCTTCCTGTTTACTAAACCTTGATACACCGCGTCGGAAAATCCGGGTGTGTCCGAGAGATCAAGCTCGAGTGCTCCGTTGCGTTCGCCGTCCTTCCGGCGATAATAATCGGTGACCACCCGCCATATATCCAGCTTGTCCGCATCGCGCAGCAGTTTCGCAAAAAACAGACACGCTTCCGTCTCTTCCCGGGGGAGCGTGGCGCGGTTGTGATACCGGATCGTCCGGAGGATCAAATCCTGTGTAGATTCCGCGCATCGATCGAGGACACCGAGCTGTTTTAGAATCTTGATACCGAGCTCGGCGTGGTCTTCGGACTGCCAATCCGCAAAGGTCTTGTACCGGGCATACTGTTCGAAACGGCCGATATCGTGGAAGAGGGCGATGATTTCGGCCAGACGAAGCTCATGATCAGACAACCCAAGCTGTTCTCCGATGCTCACAATTTCTCTGCATACCCGCTTGGTATGCTCCTCCTTAAGAACGATATTCCGTGTTTCCGTAACTCCGTCCTTAAATGTCTGTACATAGCTGGAAAACCAACTGTTCAAATCTTCGACCAGTTCGCTCCTTATCCCTGATATCATGTGTCTTTCAGGAAACATGTAAATTATTACTTTCGATCCCCGACGAGGACAGGAATCTCTTTCTGAAGGTTCTGAACAGTAAGTACAGATATTGGTGTTACGATAATTCTTTTTGTACCCCAAGTCAATCACGCCATTATAACGGCCGCCTCAGTCAGTTACCGGGGCTATTTCATTGATAATCCTATAACTCTTAGGTTTACCTTGACTTACGGGCCGTTAAATCCTACAATCTGGTAACATTATTTCAAGCAAAATCCTACTCTACACGAGGTAACGAGTCTTATATGGAACCTGCCCAGAGCACAAAAGAACTTTCCAAGGGAAGGGAAATCGAGGAGCTGTCGCTCCTGTGGGAGATAAGCCAGGCACTGGGGCGCAGCATGGATATCCGCGAGGTGGTCGGCCCGGTGCTCAACACCCTGGCGGAGCGCGTCGGGATGTCGCACGGTACGTTGACGCTGCTGAACCGGAAGAGCGGAGAAATCTACATAGAGGCCGCTCACGGTCTTTCCGATGTAGAGAAGAGACGCGGGAAATACCAGGTGGGAGAGGGCGTCACCGGAAAGGTGGTCGAGACGGGGAAGGCCGTTATCGTGCCGCACATCTCCGATGAGCCGCTCTTCCTGGACCGTACCGGCTCCCGGAAGGATATCAATAAGAAGGACCTCTCCTTCATCTGTGTCCCCATCAAGCTGGGACGAGAGGTCATCGGGACCTTGAGCGCCGACCGTCTCTTCGATAAATCCGCCCCGCTCAAGAAAGACATGCGGCTTTTGACCCTGATCGCATCGATGATCGCACAGGCCGTCCGCCTCCGTCAGGAGGCACAGGAGGAACGCGAACTTCTGATCCAGGAAAACCTGCGCCTGCAGAACGAACTCAAGGAAAAATTCCACCCCGCCAATATCATAGGGAAATCCAAGGGCATGCAGGACGTGTACCAGCTGATAGCACAGGTGTCAAAGAGCCAGGCGACGGCCCTGATCAGGGGTGAGAGCGGGACGGGGAAGGAACTGGTCGCCAACGCCATCCACTACAACAGCCTCAGGGCTCAAAAGCCCTTTATAAAGGTCAACTGCGCGGCGTTGCCTGAGACGGTCCTTGAGAGCGAACTCTTCGGCCATGAGAAAGGGGCCTTTACGGGAGCGGTGTCCCAGAGGAAGGGGCGCTTTGAGCTGGCCTCCGGGGGGACCATATTCCTTGACGAGGTGGGGGATTTTTCTCCTACCGTGCAGATACGGCTCCTGCGCGTGCTGCAGGAACGGGAATTTGAGAGGGTCGGCGGCAACACGCCGATCAAAACGGATGTCAGGATCATCGCGGCGACGAACCGCAACCTCGAAACCCTTATGGAAGAGGGCACGTTCAGGGAAGACCTGTATTACCGGCTGAACGTATTCCCCATCTACATTCCCCCGCTGCGCGAGCGGAAGACCGATATACCCCACCTGGCCGATTTTTTCGTGGAGCGGTACTCCAAGATCAATAATAAACAGATATCCCGTATCTGCACGCACGCCCTGGACATGTTTATGAGCTATCACTGGCCGGGAAACGTACGGGAACTCGAAAACTGCATAGAAAGAGCATCGCTCCTGAGCACGGACGGCGTCATTTACGGCTATCACCTCCCCCCGTCGCTTCAGACTTCGGGATATTCGGGAACATCCTTCAGCGGCACCCTGCAGGAAGAGGTGGACCATCTCGAACATGACCTCATTATGGATGCCCTCAAGACATCCCGCGGCAATATGGCCAAGGCCGCCAAGAGTCTCGGCATCACCGAGCGGATCATGGGACTTCGCATCAGCAAGTATGGGATCGACCCCAAGAGATTTCGAACATAGAAGTAGGCACAGCGTTTTTATCCTACGAATATGTAACCTGCCCCACAAAAAGGATGCCTCAGTCTCCGGCTTCTGCAACAAAATCAATAAGCATATCAACTGTATACTTTGTCTTGTCACGTAACGGTACGGGCTGGCACCGATGTTGCTTTGCAGTATATGAAAAGCAAAATGCCAACAAATTCATTGTGCAGGAAAGGGGGAGAAGATGGCTGAAAAAGACAAAGAATACGTATTGAAGCAGATAAAGGAGAAAAACGTACGGTTTGTCCGCCTGTGGTTCACGGATGTCCTCGGTGTCCTCAAGAGCTTCGCCATCTCCCCCCGGGAACTGGAGCTTGCCTTTGAAGAGGGCATGGGCTTCGACGGCTCGTCCATAGAAGGGTTCGCAAGAATCGAAGAGAGCGATATGGTGGCGATGCCCGATCCGAGCACCTTTGTGATTCTGCCCTGGCGCGCCAGCCAGGAGGAAAACGTCGCCCGCATGTTCTGCGATATCCTGAAACCGGACGGAACTCCATATGAGGGAGATCCCCGCTGGGCGCTCAAGAGGAACCTGAAAAAGGCGACCGACATGGGGTATACCCTGAATGTGGGTCCGGAGCTCGAATTCTTCTATTTCAAGAATTCGGAGGGAACCGAAATCATCGATCGGGGGGGATACTTCGACCTTACGCCCCTGGATGTCGCCAGCGATCTCCGGCGCGATACGATCAAGGCCCTCGAATCCATGGGGATTATTGTGGAGTACAGCCACCACGAGGTTGCTCCGAGCCAGCACGAGATCGACCTGCGCTACACGGAGGCCCTTGCGATGGCCGACGCGGCGATGACATACCGTCTCACGGTCAAGGAGGTGGCCATGCAGCACGGCGTGTACGCCACCTTCATGCCGAAACCCATCTTCGGCCAGAACGGAAGCGGCATGCACGTGCATCAATCCCTCTTCGGAGAGGGGGGCAATGTCTTCTTCGATCCGGGCGACAAATACTATCTGTCCAAAACGGGAAAATGCTACATCGCGGGGCTGCTTAAACACGCCAAAGAGGTGACGTCCGTCGTGGCTCAGTGGGTCAATTCGTACAAGAGGCTGGTGCCGGGCTACGAGGCCCCCGTGTACATCTCGTGGGCACGGAGAAACCGCTCCGCACTCATCCGCGTTCCGATGTACAAGCCGGGCAAGGCAAATGCCACCCGTATGGAGTTCCGCTGTCCCGATCCCGCCTGCAACCCGTATCTTGCCTTTGCGGTCATGCTGGCGGCGGGCATGAAGGGTATGGAGAAAGGGTACACGCTGCCCGATCCGATTGAAGAGGACATCTTTGAGATGACCCCTGCCGAACGTGAGGCCAACGGCATCGACTCCCTCCCCGGGAGCCTGGGAGAGGCCGTCGCCATTACCGAACAGAGCGACCTCGTGAGAGAGGCACTGGGCGATCATATCTTCGGGAAGTTCATAGCAAACAAGAAAATGGAGTGGGATCAGTATCGGACGCACGTCAGTAACTACGAGATAGACAAGTATCTGTCGATACTGTAACTGTACTGTATCATGACAGTAACCATTCAGCATAATTTATTTTCAGTTCTTTGAAAAAAGTTCTTGACACGGT
>CAZNBR010000043.1:0-15039 GCA_964571315.1 uncultured Syntrophaceae bacterium | reverse complement strand
CCTGATTTATCAGGATCAACGAGGTTTCCTATTTTTTTGGTGGTGGATCAAGGGTTTTTTGCTGCGGATAGAACACCCAAAGCATTTTTCTGAAATTTTCGGTGCCCTCCTGTTCCCCGGGGAGGAGGGATAGAAAGATATCGTTTTCTCATGAAGCACATCGGTGGTTAGACTTCCTGTTTCAACTGCTCCATGGCCTCCGATATACGTGCCCTGACCATCGCGGCTGTCTCTTCAGGGGTCAGGTCCTGAAAGGTTTCATAGGGTATCTCTTCAAGAATCTTTACTGTAATGGGATGTTTGCCGTGAAAATTCAGGCTTTGTTTGGGCAGGGCATCTTTTGTGCCGTTGATGACGATGGGCAAAATCGGCACCTTATTATCCTTGGCCAGCAAAAAAGCTCCCGGCTTGAAGAGTTTGACGACACCTGTTTTCGATCGTGTCCCTTCGGGAAACAGGTAGACGGAACTTCCTCCGGCGAGGGCCTTATTGCAGTCCTCCAGCATCATCTGTATGCTTTTCCTGTCCCCGCGGGTAAGTTTGATGTAGCGGTTTAACGTCATGTTCCACCCGATAAAGGGAATCCTGAATATCTCCGCCTTCGATACCCACTTGAAGGGGAAAAAGATCCGGAACGAGACGAGGATATCGAGGAGGGACTGGTGGTTGGACACGACCACATAGGTCTTCTTTCCGATATGTTCCTTCCCCTCGATTGAAACCGACCAGGGGGGCATCACCCAGGTATAGATCGATCCCCAGAATGAGGTGAAGTAATGCAGGATATACAGGCGTTTGTCAAACAGGACGGTTGCCAGCCATATGATCAGCGCGACCACGTATAGGACCATGCTGGAAATCGCCATAAAGGATAGAAAGATTATGGGAATAATACGATCGGCCAACCCTTTACACTCCTGAATCAGGGCACTGAGCTGCGAAAGAGCCCTCTATATGAAAATATTGACCCTGTTGTCAATACATAAGGAAGGGGGCGTCGGTCTGCCGGGCTTGCTGGATAGCGACCAGGACATCGGCAAAGGATTCCAGGCCGGTGCGGCAGCCTGTATATCAAAAGGGGAGGCAAAACGGGAACTCCTTTGATTTCGAGGAGGACGTCACTTCGATACAGGGAAGTCTGTGGTCAACACTTACCTCCTGCCGCGAAAAAAAGGGCCGATCCCGAGCGTTTTCGAATAGTCTCATCTCCGATCATCCTCTTCTTCTCATATTCACTGGACGCTCCAGTTCTTCCGGGATTTCCGGCCCGTAGTTCAGGCGCGTTCGTCGGTCTTGCGAAGAAGGATCTGCCAGTCCTCATTCACCATCTCCTGAATCTGCTCCAGATCTCCCGCGGTCAGATGTCTGAAACGGCCCTGGAGTTTCAGGTATTCGTTGACCGGGAACCCCCTCGGCGTGTAGTTGATGGTGTAGTGCACACCGTCAACTACCTCATAGAGCGGGAATATGCAGGCCTCCACGGCCATCCGTGCGATCTTGACCGACATTTCCGAGGGCATACGCCATCCGGTGGGGCAGGTCGTATAGATGTGGAGAAAGCGGGAGCCTTTTGTTTTCCTGGCTCGCGTGACCTTTCTGAGAAGATCTTCGGGAAAGGCGATGCTCGCCGTGGCGGCATAGGGGATGCGGTGGGCCGCAAGGACCTCGACGATGTTCTTCTTGCGCGCCCTCTTCCATTGGGTGCCGGGAGTTGTGGTGGTCCATGCGCCGTAGGGGGTGGCGGAACTGCGCTGAACCCCCGTATTCATATAGGCCTCGTTGTCGTAACAGACATAGATGAAATCCTCGTTCCGCTCGACAGCTCCGCTCAGGGCCTGAAACCCGATATCGAAGGTTCCTCCGTCACCGGCCCAGGTAACGACGGTTGTCTCCCGGTCTCCCTTTACGTCCAGTGCGGCCCGGACACCGCTCGCGACGGAACCGCCCGTTTCAAAGGCAGAATGAAGAATGGGGACCTGGAGGGTCGATTGGGGATAGGGACCCGCTATGATCGACCAGCAGCAGGCGGGAAGGACGATGATGGTCTTTTTCCCCATGGCCTTGAGGAAAAATTTCATGGCGATGGCGGCGCCGCAGCCGGGGCAGCCCACGTGTCCGGAATACATGTAATCCTGTTCAGGAACGTTCAGCCGCATCATGCACCTCCTTGAGCCCTATCCATATATTTTCCCTTTCCGGTCTGTCCGACAGCTGTGTCTGCCGGTATATCCCTTCCAGGACATCCTTCGTGACGTCACGGCCGCCGATGCCGGCGACGAAACCGAAGACGGGCGGATGACCGGGGCTGTTGCAGAGAGCGGCCCGTATCTCCTGTGCGAATATGCCGCTTGCGCCGAAGGAGAAGTTTCGATCGATGACGGCAACCTTCTTTGCCGGGGCGAGAATTCTGCGGATGGCCTCCACGGGGAAGGGCCTGAAGAGCTTTATCTTCAGAAGCCCCACCTTCTCTCCCCGCTTTCGCAGGTCACTGATCAGTTCGCGGCAGGTGCTTGTCACGGTCCCCGATGTGACGAGAATGATCTCCGCGTCGTCGCATTCCACGGGTTCTATGGCGGCCCAGCGGCGATCGAAGATGCCGGCGAAACGTTCCTCTATCTCCGGCAGCAGGTCCAGCGCAGCCTCCATCCCTTCGGCGATGCTGTGACGCATCTCCATATACGCGTCCGGTGTAACGAGTGATCCGAAGGCGCAGGGATTGTTTGTGTCGAGCTGAAAGCGCGGGACAAAGGGGGGGAGAAATCGATCAACGGTCTCCTGATCCGGGATATCGACAGGTTCGTAGGTGTGAGAGAGAAAGAAGGCGTCCAGGACGACCATGACGGGCAGGTTGACCATCTCCGCCAGGAGAAAGGCCTGGATTGTCGTGTCGAAGGTTTCCTGTCCGTCCTCGCAGTAGAGCTGTATCCAGCCGGTGTCCCTTTGGGCCAGGCTGTCTGTCTGGTCGGTCCATATGTTCCATCCCGGTCCCAGGGCGCGGTTCACCTCGGCCATGACGATCGGGAGCCGCGCCCCCGATGTCCAGTGCAACAGCTCGTGCATCAGGGCCAGGCCCTGTGATGATGTCGCCGTGAAGGTCCGAACGCCGCTGCTCGCCGCACCGATCAGGGCCGCCAGCGCGGAATGCTCGCTCTCAACCTTAAGGAATCGGGCGTCCAGGGAGCCGTCGGAGCAGAAGTCGGAGAGGCGTTCAACGATGTGCGTCTGAGGCGTGATCGGGTAGGCCGAAATAACATTGACCCGGGCAAGACGCACCGCTTCGGCCACCGCCTGGCTCCCCTCAATGACCTTCTTCATAGTCTTCCTCCTCCAGAATCAGGGCGTTGCGCGGGCACTCGACGGCACAGATGCCGCACCCCTTACAATAGTCGTAATCGATATGTCTCCCCAGAGGCCCGGAGTCCTTTTTGACAGCCAAGTCAGGGCAGAAGAGGTAGCAGTTGTCGCATTGATTGCACAGTCCACAGTTGAAACATCGTTCCGTTTCTCTGATGGCGAGATTTGCCGATATCTTGAGGCTTACCTCCCCGAAGGTGCGGCTCCGCTCCTCGCTGAGAAGCCGGGGCTGCTTCACCCGGGGGTCGAATTGAAAATAGTCCGCGTTTATCTCGTCGTAGGTAACGACATGAGTACTGCGATCGCTTCGGGGCCCCTGCATATATATCTCCATTGAAAGGGCACCGCCCTCGCCCGCGCGGCATGCAGCCAGTCTTGGCTGCACCGATTCAATGCCCTCCGTAAAGAAGGTGTCGAGAGCCAGTGCCGCCTCTTTCCCCGATGCCACGGCGTGCGCGACGCTCTTGATTTCGTTCGTCAGGTCTCCGCCGTAAACAAGGGTGCCCCTAGGGTTACATGCCATAACACAGTGACTCAGGCGCAGCACGCCGGTCGCCTCATCGGGCGGCTCGTACCATGGCTCCTCAGCCCGCTCTCCGATGGCCGTAACAAGTTGGCTGATTGTTATCTCCTCCGGTTCGCCCTCCTCCGGCTCGATGTGAGCTCGCCCGTCGGTGTCGGTTCCGGCAATCTTCATGGAACGCACCTCCAGGACGAGATCACCGTCGTCTTTCCTGATGGACACGGGTGCCAAAAGTTCCCGGAGCTCCACCCCCTCGTCGAGGGCCATCTCGATCTCCTCGCCGAAGGCGGGCATGTCCTGCCGTCTGCGGCGGTAGATGATCAGCGCCTTTCCCCCGAGGCGGATGATGGAACGGGCCACGTCGACGGCGGCGTTGCCGCCCCCGATAACCGCCACCCGCCCTCTGAATGTGCTCATCCTGCCTTCGCGGATCTCACGGAGGAAGGAAAGGCCGTCCTGTACCCCCTCCAGTTCCTCGCCGGGGATTCCCAGCGCCATCGACCGGCCATGGCCGCAGGCGAGGAAAAGGGCATCATACCCCTTGCCGAGGGTGTCCAGGTCCCGGTTCGTAAGGGGCTTTCCCGTCTGTATCCGGACGCCGAGCTCTTCGATCCGTCGGATTTCTTCTTCCAGGATGGCAAGCGGGAGCCGATAAAGGGGGATCCCCCACCGCAGAACCCCCCCCGGTTCGCCCGCCCCCTCGAAGACATCGGCCCTGTAGCCGAGGAGTGTCAGGAAATAGGCCGCCGACAGTCCGCCGGGACCGGCGCCGATGACGGCAATCTTTTGCTTTTTCGGAGCACGTCTTTTTACCTCGGGTTTGAAGGCGTTTCGATGTGCCGTATTTGCAAGGAAGCGTTCTATCACATGGATGGCAATGGCTTCGTCGAACTCGCCGCGGTTGCAGACGTCCTCGCAGGGATGGAAGCAGACGCGGCCGCAGACGCCCGGGAAGGGGTTTTCCCTGAGGATGATCTCCCAGGCATCCTTAAAAGAACCTTGCGTGGTCAGCATCTGGATCATTCCGATATCTTCAGCGGCGGGGCACGCGGCACTGCAGGGGGCTGTCTTTTCCTCGTAGCGGGGCCGGAGAAAACGCCACGATCCCGTTTTGTTCCCCTCCGTTGTCAGATACGAACGGGGGATGAAGAGGGATACCTTTTGTGTGGTCTCTATCTTTTTATCCATTGCTTCTCTCTGTCAATTCCGGGCGCCGGATCTCCCTGAAGGCTTCTTCAGCAGCCCGGATGTTCAGTTCCGTTGAAATTGGTATTTCCTTCTCTATGGCCTGTGCGATGGCATCGAGGGGGGGCATGCCGAGAAGGGAGGCAAAGGCCCCGATCATCGTGGTATTGACGATAGGGTGGGTCCGGCTCCCCAGCTTGTGTTTCAGCGCAATCCGGTTCGCGTCGACAGTGGCCACAGAGAAGCCCGCGAACGCGTCCATTCCGGTAAATGATTCGGGGGCGTTGATCAATATCCACCCTCCGGGTTTGAGGCCCTTTGTTACATCGATGCTCTGGAGCAGCGTACGGTCCTGAACAACGACGTGATCAGGTGTGTATACGTTGGTTCTCGCCAATATTTTCTTGTTGTCCAGCCTCAGATAGGCCTCAACCGGGGCCCCCCGCCTCTCCACGCCGAAGACGGGGAAGGTTTGGACCTGGTGGCCCGCCCGGAAGAATGCCTTGGCGAGTATGATCGCCGCGACAACCGTTCCCTGTCCGCCGCGACCATGAAAGCGGATTTCGGTCATGGATTCTTTCCCCCATGACCGGGCCGGCTCCAGACCGTAACCACGGCAGCGGCCGGCTTATCGTCAAGGGCCCGGAGACTGTGATTGATGTCTGATTCAAAATAGAGCGAATCGCCGGGATGGAGCACCTCAATTTGATCATCTGTCCGGAATTCCAGGGTTCCTGTAAGGATGTACAGAAACTCCTCGCCAGGGTGGTTTACGAAGATCATCTCTCCCGTGTCCATGGGCTGAAATTCGACAAAGAGCGGCTCCATGTGCTTGTCCGGTTTTTGTGTCTCCAGCGATTCATAGACATAATCAACCTCACCCTGGTGGTGGTGCGGCCGCCGCTCGATCCTGACGCGTTCACCGGCTCGGGTTACAGAGATCTTGATGCCTTCGGAGACCTCTTCGAAGAAGTAGGACATACTGACCCGCAGTGCTTGAGCCACCTTGATCAGTGTTGCAACCGGCGGGATGACCTCGCCGCTCTCAATCTCTTCCAGAACAGACCGGGGAAGCCCCGTTTTCGTCGCCAGGTCCTGGAGTGTATATCGCCTCTTTTCTCTCAGTTCCCGGACCTTCACACCGATCCTCAGGTCTTCAATGGTATCCGGGCTTCTGTCTTTTCTTGCAGTCATCGGTATACCTCGCTGTGAGAGTTTTGCTGTTTCGGACTTCTCATGAATGACGCTGCATCAACGAGATAATTCTTCAGGATGGAGAGGAACAGGAGAGGGAATATGAGGAGTTACGAACGGGAGCACAGGTTCAGCGGGGATCGCAACAATAGAGGTCTTCGTCTACGATATCAGTTACACGATACTCACGATTTTATCAATAGAATCTTTCCGATAGGGGCATCAAACGCCGGGGATGCAACGAGGAGATGGTCTGCGCGGTCGGCGGGTTGTCTTTTCAGGAGACACACGCCCCCGCTGAAAACGGAGGCATGTGTATGATTTCCTTGGCCATGCGACGAGGCCAAGCCAGGTCTATGAAAACCGGCTGAGGTTGTCCTTCAGTATCGCTTCGGCGTCGTGTACGATTCCATCGAGAAGCTCCTTGCAGGTGAGGACGTCATGGATCAGACCGATCGACTGGCCCACCGCGATCAATCCCGTGTCCATCTCCCCCTTCTGCCAGATCTCATCGCCCAGGGCGCCTGCAATGTGCGGTATGATTTCCTCCAGACTGCCCCCCCGCGCCTCGATCTTCAAGACCTCACGTATGGAATCGTTCATCAGTGCCCGGCCCTGCAGCCCGATCGAGTTTCCGTACAGGACGGTTTCATTCTCCTGCCGGCGGATCATCTCCTCATAGACCTTTTCATGGACCTTGCATTCGTAGGTGTTGATAAAACGTGTCGCCATCATGATCCCTTCGGCCCCCAGGCACAGGGCCGCGGCCAGGCCTCGGCCGTTCGCCATCCCTCCCGTTGTGATTACCGGGATGGTGAGCTCCTCCACCATGCGCGGGGTCAGGACGGTGGTGGCTACGTTTTCGTTCAGGGGGTGGCCCCCCTCTTCCACACCGGCGGCGAAGACGGCGTCGTACCCCGTCTCCTCGGCCGATTTCCCATGCCGTACGGAGCCCACCTTGTGGAACAGCTTCACGCCGGCATCCTTTAATTTTTTGAAATACACCCCTCCTTCGTAACGGTTCAGGGGGGTGCCACTGATCTCCACCGCCGCGACCTTTTCTTCGGCAAGGGTGTCAAAATACATCCGATACCGTTCATCGGGAACCCCGATGGAGGGGAGCAGTGTTACATTCACGATAAACGGCTTGTCCGTCAGGCGTCTGGTTTCCCGGATGGCTCCGCGAAACGACTCCCTGTCCTCATACATGGCCGCGGTCAGGTTTCCCAGCCCGCCGGCGTTTGAGATGGCCGCGCACAGGGGCGGGTAGGCCAGCCGCATCATGCCGCCGCATACGATCGGGTACGTGATCCCCATCATGTCCGTCAGTCGTGTTTTCATCTGCTCATACTCCTTTTCAGTTAAGGTCTTGCTCCTGTTCAGATTGCTGACGCGCCAGAGACGTACCCCGGCCGGATTCTCTGTCTTATTCCAGGTCCTTCAGAAACTGTATCATCAGTTCGTTCACTTCCCGGGGGCGTTCCTGCTGGATCCAGTGCCCGGCCCCGGGGATCAGGACCTTCTGCTTCAGGTTGGGAATGGATGCGTCCATCCTGTCGAAGACCCCGCGGCTGAACGTGATGACGCCGTCCAGCTCACCGGCTATGAACAGGGTGGGCTGGTGAATCTTCGCTCCGCTGAGAAAGGGTGTCATCTCCCAGTTCCTGTCGATATTACGGTACCAGTTGACACCCCCGCGGAAACCGGTCCGCGTGAACTCCTCGGTGTAGAAATCGATATCACGTTCGGTCAGCCAGGCAGGCAGGGTATCCGGTACGCAGGAGGTATCGATAAATCTCTGGTCCTTGGGAAACACGAATTGCCACCGCTTTTCGGGGGGCGGGTCACCCGATGCCGCATACAGAGACCCCAGAATGAAGGCCCTGACGTCCTCCTCTATCTCCTTTTCAACTCTGCCCGGCTCCTGAAAGTAGAGGATATAAAATTCAAGGTTTTGATCTCCCAGCAACTTGTTCATCCCCTCCGTGGGCCTCCGGCTCTTCCAGGAGCGTGAGGCAAAGGGGACGCTCAGCAGGATGACCGTGCGGAAGATGTCCGGCCTGAGCAGGGCGCAGTACTGCGCGACCGTTGAGCCCCAGTCATGTCCCACGATAATGGCCTCCTCTTCTCCCAGAGCGTGGACAAGACCGACGATATCCCCGACCAGCCGGAAGATGGTGTATGCCTCTATCGATTCGGGCCGGTCGGTGCGGCCGTAGCCACGCTGATCGGGGGCGACGGCGTGAAATCCCGCTTTGGCCAGGGCCGGGAGTTGGTGCCTCCAGCAATATCCCAGTTCCGGAAATCCGTGGCACAGGATTACCAGCGGGCCTTCCCCCTGCTCGGTGATGTGCATGGTGATACCGTTGGTTTCAAGGGTGCGGTGACGTGTCTCCATCGTTGCCTCCTTCCTGTGGTATAAAAACGATCAGCAGACTATTCGTCCGAGTAGGGCGGGTCTTCCCACCAGGGATAAAAATCCGGCATGTCGCAACTCGGTTTCATCGTGAACTTCGGAGGACGTTTTTCCAGAAACGAGGCTACCCCTTCCTTCGGGTCGGCAGAGGCCAGCATATATCCGAAACTCTTCGATTCGATTATGTGGGTATTCATGGGATGGTGCTCTCCCAGCATCTTCCAGAGCATCTGACGCGCCAGGGCGGTGGATACCGCGGAAGTATTATCCGCAATCTCTCGCGCGATTTTGATTGCCGTGGGCATCAGTTCTTCCGGAGCGGTCACCTGACTGAACAGGTCCATCTCCAACCCCTCCCGTGCATTGAACAGGCGGCCCGTGAGGATCAGTTCCGCGGCCCGGCTGATACCGATGATCCGCGGCAGAAAGTAGGTGCAGCATCCCTCCGGAACGACCCCGCGCCGGTCAAAGACAAACCCGATCTTTTGAGCGGTCTCGGAGGCGATGCGGATATCCATGGCCATGGTCATGGTAATCCCGACGCCGACGGCGTTGCCGTTTATCGCTCCGATAACGGGTTTCTTCATGTTAAACAGTCGCAGGGTAACCTGCCCCGCCGAGTCTCGAAAGGGTTTGTTCCCCTCGAGATCAGCAGGGTTCCTGAACCCTCCGGCTTGCAGATCCGCCCCCGCACAGTATGCCCGGCCGGCTCCGGTAAAGATCACCACCCGGACCATGTCGTCATTGTCAGCCCTGTCCAGCGCCTGAAGGATCTCATCCATCATGATCGGCGTCCAGGCATTGAGTGCCTCCGGCCGATTAAGCGTGATCGTGGCGATACGGTCCTCGACGGTATAGATAATGTGCTCGTAGTTCATAAAGACCTTCCTCCCAAAAATATATCAGTGATTCCCTAACAGGTTCTCGCCCGAATGGCAATTCCTTCGCAATGAGCGGCGCGTCCTTTATGTCATGTATACCCCTGATTGCTCATTTTTTCTATCCCCTTGGTTTCAGATCGGGCTGGCTTATATTACACGGACGTAGGGTCGTCCAGTTTTTTTCGTAAAAAGTCAAACCCCGGTGTCAGCTTGGCCTTGATGCCCTTGGCCAGGAAAGGCTTGACGGGCATACCCATATTTAACCTTCCGCCGGTTTTAAACAGATTGGCTGTCACCTCAAATATAAAGGAACCGGGTAGGCCGATGGCGATCTCATAGTCGAAGACACCGGAAAACGTCCGGTCTCCGGTTCCGGGGATGACTATCTGCGGAGTCTGGGTTAAAAATGGAATCAACCCTCCCTTGATGCACGACTCGGCAAACCCCCAGTTCGAGGAGGTGGGAAAATTACGGCCGTCGTACACCAGGGCCTGGATTATATGGGTTATCTGCTCTCCATTGCCGTATATCAGAACCGTATCGGGGGGAACGATGGATTTGGGAAGGGGGGAAACAATGAAACCCGTATACTCCCCTCGCAGTTTGATTGCGTCCCCGAAGAGTCCCCGGGTGAACTGCTGTACCCGTTTTTCCGCTTCTTCATCCCGGTGCCAGCCCTGACGGACCTGACTTTCCAAAAGATCCTCATCGGAGATGTCTTCCCAGCCGTGAGATCCCGTGGCGGGGACACAAAAATTGTCTTTACCGGTCATGGCCACGTTCCAACCCCACCGGCGGGCGTAGGTGAACGCCTGGCAGAGGCTCCACTCCTCATCCAGGGCCGAGGGCCGTATGGCCGTGTCCGGAATTTCGGCAATGTCCTTGATGTACTTAACGGCCACCGGCATGCTGGCCAGGTGGAGTTTGTCGTAAAGCATCTGTCCTGCTTCCTGATACTCCTTCAGCTCAGCCATACAAAACCTCCTCGCTCCATGTCGTTTTTCAATTATCGCGGCGGAGACGCTATTGCCGTATCGATAACCTCCAGGATCTTCTGATGGGTCTCGACCTTCATCCTCCCGATCAGCTCTCCGTTCTTGTTCAGTGACCGGGCAAAGGCGAGCGCTTCGGGCATGAGATCGTCGGGAGGACAGGCCTTCATGATAATGTGGTGCTCCTCGCATTCCCGGGCGGTGAGGCGTTTGCCGGTGTACTGCATCTCCTCGAACTTGTACAGGGGAACCGCCCGCCGGGCGATAGCCGAAAAGACCGGTCCCAGGGGCATGTTCAGGTCCACTTCGGGGAGGCAGATCCACCCCCTGTCCGAGCGCATGAATCGGAAATCGTGGGCGAATGCCAGAAAGGCGCCGCCGGCAAAGGCATGACCGTTGATGGCCGCGATGGTCGGCATCGGGTAGGTGAGGACGCGCCTCATAAGGCCGTACATCTCTGCCCGGAATCTGTCCATAAGCTCCATGCCCTCCTTTTCAAGGGCCGGGAGGAGCCAGTCCAGGTCTATGCCGTTGGACCATATCTTCGTGTCGGCGGACTTCACGACCAGTGCGTTCGCGGCGGTCTCCTTTTCTATCTCGTCCAGCACCTCCAAAAACGCCGTGAAAAAGGGGAAATTAAACCGATTCTCTCCGCTGTTCATGGTCACCACTGCTACGCGTTCATCCATCTCATATTCGATCTTCGCCATCCTTCGATTCTCCTTTCCGTCTGACGGTTCCGTCGTTATTTATGAGGGGCTGAAGCCTTTATCGCGATACCGTCGTCTCAGCGGCCCCTGAAAGCATCGGCGAGGTTCTAGTCGAAACCGACCCAGTTCACAACATTTGCAACGGGCTCCCTCGCACTTACCAGTTTGTTTGCCGGGTGGTCCCAATCCGGATAACCGATGGCGATACAGATATGAATCTTCTTTGAGTCCTGGATAGCGGTAACCTTCCGTACCAGCTCGGGAAACAGGGCCCCCTGGCTGTTAATGCAGGTGCCCAGACCGTATTCAAGCGCGACCAGGCAGATGGTTTGGATGAATCCCCCGATGTCCGAGCTGGCCATCCTGTCATCAACACCCTCGTCGGCGGACAGGATGATCAATGCCGGCGCGTCAAAAGCGCGAAAGCCTTTCATTGTCCACCCCGTCCTCTTTTCCTTATCGCCCCTCTCTATGCCGAGGAGACGGTATAATTCAAATCCGAGGGCCCTCTGACGCTCCTTGTAGACACCTTCATACGGTTTGTTCTCGAAGTCCGAAACGGGCATCGTGCCGGAGCTGAGCGCCTCGACGTTCATCCTGCGTAATTCGTTCAGCGGCTCACCGGCAACAACGGTGATTTCCCAGGGCTGAGTGTTCATTGCGGAAGGGGCGCGGAGGGAGATCTCTATGATCTCGGTCAACACCTTTTGGGGAATCGGATCAGCCTTATAGCCCCTGACACTTATACGCTTCCTAACGGCATCCTTCAGTTCCATGGATAGTCTCTCCTTTTTATTGTGAATTGAAAACTGAGAAAAAAGGCCGTACTATTACGACCCTCAACTATGAACCCTGAAAATGTACCGGTCAGATGATCTTCTAGAGAGAGGCAACCGATCCTGAAGATCTCTCCGTACATCTCTGCCTCCGGTTTCTTGCAGGATTACTTTGCGGTTATTATATGCCGTTCATACGGTCAGAAGATCGCTCAAAACAAAAATAGTCGCTCCGTCTGAGAAGCGGAGTTTCGTCTTTATCCATTCCAGGACCCCTGTGACCATGATGCAACGCAAGGTAATCTTCGGTACCTGCTCATGCCCTCTTTTGAAGTGGTTCAGAAAATACATCTTGCGGAAGAGATGTCAAGCGAATTCATGCGGAGCCACCGGTTTTATGTTGGCGGTTTTGCGCCGTGCGCAAAGCTTTCACGTTTCCGGTTACAAGGCAGCACGCCGTGTACAATATCCCCCCGGGTCTATATGTCGTGCAGCTTCTCCGGTGCCAGATCTTCCCGAACTTCGGTGACCCCGGGGACGGCTTTGACGGCAGCGAGGATGACGTCTTTCGATTCCAGGGGATTGATGATCCCGGTGAGGACGACGACCCCCGTTTCGGGAACATCGACGTGAATGTTTCCCGGGATGAGGACGGTTTTTTTGACCATCGTCTCGGCCAACTTTTTGAGACCGAACCGTTCCATCGCCTCCAGGGCCTGGAGGCTGCAGGTGTCGATGATTTCGGACCGGGCAACGGAGATCAGCAGATCGGCAGCCGCCTCGATGCCGAGCTTGTCTTTGTTGACAATCAGATCGTAGAGCGCCGGATCATCCCAGTCCATATCGAAGGCATAGTGCATGAATCCCTTTTTGCTGCTGTCGTCGGCACGGATGGTTTTTTCAGCGGCCTCCCGGCTTATTTTGTGGGAGGAGGCAAGGTCTTCCAAGCGGCTCTCTTTCGATGAATAGATGCGGACGTGGAGGGCGCATCCGAAGTCGCGAAGGAGAAACTGAGCGCCGTGCCCGATGATGATACCCTCGCCCCGGCGGGAGATTTCGTAAACGACCGCTTCGAGGAGTTCAAGGTACGACTGGGGCCTTAATTCAAGGACGCGGCTGAAAAAACCCGGTGCCTTCTCATCGAGGCTTTTCAGTTCCCTGGGAGAGAGACCCATTGCGATGGATTCCCCCCGGAGCTTTTCATCGTCGTAAAGCGTTATTCCCAGCCCGTCGGCCACGCGGCGCGCGATCTCCGGTCCGCAACAGCCGATTCCTGTTGTAATAGTTATCAGTGCCATGATTCTTTCCTCCCTTCCTTTCAGATAATGGGGTGGCTTGTTATCTCCTCGTAAAACTGTCCATCATCAAACATACAATACATACACAAAGAACACCGATATAATCAGGTAGATAATCGTTATCCCACCGCCTGCCCGTATGAAATCGGTCGTTCTGTATCCCCCGGGGGACATCAGCAGTGCGTTGACCTGGTGGGTCGGGAGGAGAAAGGAGTTGGAGGCGCAGATGGCGACCAGGAGCGCCAGACCGCGGGGGTTGATGCCGGTCAGATCGGCCATGACCATCGCCAGGGGCACCAGGAGGATCGTGGCGGCCACATTCGATATGACGAGGGAAAGAAGGGTGGCGAGGAGACCGACGACAAAAAGGATAAGGATGGTGTGTCCCCCTTCCATCACCTGCATTATCTGAATGGCCACATACCGGGCCGCACCGGTATGGTCCATGGCGATACCGAGGGGGATCAGACCCGCCAGGAGAAAGACGGTCCGCCAGTCGACGGCGCGGTAGGCCTCATCGATCGGTACGATCCGAAGGAGGATCATGGCGAGGGCCCCCGTCAGGAGGCCGAGCGCGATCGGAAGGCCGGAGAGGGCAAGGGTAATGGCCCCGGCAAAGCAGATCAGTGCGGTAACCGGTCGTGGTTTCTGCACTGTCTCCGCAGCCTCGACGGGGGTGACGAGAACGAAATTGGTGTTATCCGCCATGGCCCTGATTTGTCGCCACCTGCCGTGAACGATCAGAGCGGTCCCCGCCTGGAGGGGCTCATCCGAAAAATTCTCCCGCTCCTCCCGCTCGCCGCTGAGGAGCATGATCGGCTCCACGCCGTAGGTCTTGCGGAGGACTATCTCGCGCAGTGTTTTTCCGATAAGGGGCGCTCTGACGGGGATGACCAGTTCGGCAAAGCCGGCGTGTCCGGCCGTTTCCAGGTATTCAAAGGGTGTTGTGCTTTCCCTGTACATCAAACCGTAGTCGGTGACAAATCGGTTGAGATCTTTTCGGTCGCCCAGGATCGCCAGCCGTTGTCCCGCGGCGAAGGGGGTCTGCCGCCAGGGGGCATAGAGAACATCATCCCCTTGTGCGAGGGCGAGCAGGTTCAATCGGTACTGTGCCCGAAGCTGGACCTCGCCCCTGGTTTTTCCCACCAGGGGGCTCTTTGCCGGGATGGCGCAGTGGTAGATGGTTGTGGGGAGGTGCCATGTCTCGATCAGTCTCAGCTGCGTGCTGATCGGTTTCTTTGCCCTCTCCTTGATGCCGGGGAGGAGGCGGTTGCCAAAGAGGAAAAAATAGGTCACCCCGGCGGTCAGCAGGGCGATCCCTACGGGGGTGACACTGAAGAGGCCGAAGGCGTGGTATTCCCCCTGCCGCAGCAGATCATTCAGGATGAGGAGCGGGGTCGACCCGACCATGCTCAGGTTGCCCCCTAGTATGACCGCGAATCCCATGGGCATCAGGAGGCGCGACGCGGGCATCCCGGTGCTTTTGGAAATCCTCAGCATGGCGGGGAGGAAGAGGGCGGCGGCACCGATATTCTGCATGAAGGCGGAGATCAGACCCACCGTCACGGTGACAAGGCCGATCAGGCGTTTTTCATCGGAGCGTGCGGCCGAGACAATTGGCTGTACGAGCCGGTTGATGGCACCGGAACGATCCACCCCGTACCCCAGGATCATGACGGCGATTACCGCCACAACGGCGTTGCTGGCGAG
>CAZNBR010000042.1:0-15169 GCA_964571315.1 uncultured Syntrophaceae bacterium | reverse complement strand
TTCCTATTCGAAGACGAATCACGAGGGTTCGTTCAAGGGGAGAATCGTCAGGGTATCTGAGAATGGGGAATATGTTCCCGTTACGAACTTCTTCGTTCCCGGGAAGGAAGAGATACAGGTTCTGGAGGGGAAATGAAGGCTTTTCGCGGTCAGCCGGATATATTTAAGGCGATATCCGGCGACAGAAAGCGGGCCGATCTGGGGGTAACCCATCTCACGCTGAGCTTCGGAGGGGTGATGGCGCTTAACGACGTCGACTTCGAGGTACAGACCGGGGAGCTGTTCGCCATTATCGGCCCCAACGGCGCGGGGAAGACCAGTCTTCTGAACTGCATGACCGGGTTTTACCGGCCGCAGGGGGGGCGGATCGTCTTCAACGGTGAAGATATAACGAATCTGCCGGCGCACGGACTTGTGAGCCGCGGCGTCGGCAGGACGTTCCAGAATATCGAACTGTTCCCCGGGATGACCGTCCTGTCCAACATGCTCCTGGCACGCCATGCCCACTGCAGCTACGGGCTGGGACGGGCACTCTTCTTTTCGCCCGGTGTGCGCAGGGAGGAGATACGGAACCGCTTAGTCGTGGAGGAGTTGATCGATTTTCTGGAGATGCAGGCCATACGCAAGAAGCCGGTCGGGTCATTGCCCTACGGGCTGCGCAAGCGGGTCGAACTCGGGCGCGCGCTGGCGCTCGAGCCGAAACTCCTGGTCCTGGACGAGCCCTTTGCGGGGATGAATCTCGAGGAAAAGGAGGATATGGTGAGATTCCTCTCCGAGCTGAACAACCAGTGGGGACAGACGATGATACTTGTCGAACACGACATGTCTATCGTGATGACCATCTCCAATCGCGTCATGGTCTTGAATTTCGGTGAGAAACTGTACGAGGGAACCCCTGAGGAGGTGCAGAACGATCCGGAGGTTATACGGGCGTACCTGGGGGATACACAGTGAATCAGAAACCGGAAAACCCAAAACCCCAAGAGGGAATACATTCGAGGCCGGAGGTCGGCCTCACGCTTCCGCAGGTACTGCTGAAACAGGCGGAAAGAGCGGGGGGGCGCACTGCCATCCGCGAAAAGGCGTATGGCATATGGCAGACGTATACCTGGCGGGACTACCTGGAATTTACAAAAAAAGTGGGGTTGGGTCTGTATTCCCTCGGCCTGAGGAGGGGGGACAATGTCGGAATTATCGTGGACAACCACCCGGAATGGCTCTTCAGTCAATTGGGGGGGCAGGCGCTCGGCGCCGTTATGCTCAACCTCTTTACCTCTGCCGTGAGCAGTGAGATGGCGGGGACCCTGAACAGAATCGATGCCGCGTATGTCATCGCGCAGGACCAGGAACAGGTGGATAAGCTCCTGGAGATGCGCGACAGCCTCTCCCATGTACGAAAGGTCATATACGTCGACCGGACCGGGATGAGCTCGTATCGGGGCAATGAGTGGCTTATCAGCTTTGCCGACCTGCTGGATGCGGGCGAGGCCTTGGAAACACAGGATCCGGAGCTTTTTGCCCGGGAGGTGGGGAAGGGGAGACCGGACGATATTGCCCTGATGATCATGACCTCGGGGACGACCGGAATATCCAAGCTGGCGATGATGTCGCACAGCAACTTTACCGAGATGGCGGCGAGCTGGCTGGAGACGATCCCCTCCGGTATGGATGTGGACTGGCTGTCGATGTCTCCCCCCGCATGGATCGTCGACCAGATGTGGACAGGGGTGGCCCTGGTCGGCGGGATGACGATGAACTTTCCCGAGACCCAGGAGACGGTTCTGGAGGATTTCCGCGAACTGGGTCCCGCCATTATTATCACCTCGTCGCGGTTCTGGGAGGATCTCGCCTCCACTATCCGGGTCAAAATGGGCGATGCCGATCTGGTGCGAAGGAAACTCTTCCATCTGGCGGAGCATATCGGCGGCAGGATCACCGATCTGGAGTCACAGGGAGGGCGCCCAGGGCCTCTTCTCAGGTGTGCGGGATGGATGGCCTCAGTTGCCGTCTTTCGTCCCCTCCTGGATCGAATCGGCTGTTCACGGTTCTACAGCGCTTACACGGGGGGACATCCTATCAGTCCGGATGTGATACGCTTTTTCCGTTCGCTGGGGCTCAATCTCAAACAGTGCTACGGACTGACGGAATCAGGGGGGATATTCCAGATCCAGCCCGACAATGAGATCAAGGCCGAGACGGTCGGCAGGCCCCTGACTGGGATGGATGTGAAGATATCCGAGGATCAGGAGGTTTTTCTCTCGAGCAAGACGGTGTTCAGGGGGTATCATAACGATTTCGAGGCCACGAAAGCCGCGTTTGTGGACGGCTGGCTGAGGACCGGGGATGCTGGCTATTTGGATGATGACGGGCACCTCGTCATCATCGGACGCCGGGAGGAGATCATCCGCAACAAGCAGGGGGAGGCATTCTCCCCTGATTTTATAGAGACGCGTCTGAAATTCAGCACCTACCTGCGGGAGGCCGTCACCTTCGGTGAGGGACGTCCCTACATAACCGCGCTGATCAATATCGATATGGGGAATGTCGGCAACTGGGCCGAAGAGAGGATGATCCCCTATACCACCTATACGGACCTCTCTCAGCGGCCGGAGGTGGAGGAGTTGGTGAGCGGGGAGATCAGGGCGGTCAATGAACGCCTGCCGGATTCCATGAAGATACGCCGGTGTATCCTTCTCTACAAGCTCCTCGATGCGGATGATGAGGAACTGACACGGACGGGGAAGGTGCGCCGTCGGTTTGTCTACGGACTCTATCTGAAGCTTATCAACGCCATGTATGAAGACAAGGACGACCTGGATGTGAAGACAACGGTCCGCTATCGGGACGGGCAGGTGGGCACGCTGGAAACCAGGGTACGTATATTGAAACTTGATTGAGACGGGAGTGATATCATATGGAATTTTTCATCCAGCTTTTGGTGAATGGACTGAGCATCGGTTTTCTCTATGGCCTGGCGGCCATGGGGTTTGTCATGATCTTTAAATCATCCAGTGTGCTCAATTTTGCGCATGGAGAGCTGATGGCGCTGGGGGCGTTCGTATTCTTGGTTCTGATCGGATGGGCGGAGCTGCCCGTCTACCTGGCCTTCCCCCTGGCCCTTGCCGCCTGTTTCATCCTGGGATTCGTCATCGAACGGCTCTTCCTGCGTCCGCTGATCGGTGAGCCCCTCATCTATGTCATCATGCTCACCGTGGGGCTGGCCTCGATATTCAAGGGGGCTATGCTGCTCGTATGGGGCGGTAACCTCTATACCTTTCCCGATTTCCTCCCGGCGGGGCTTGCCATCCATTGGGGCAGTGTCGACATACCCCCGGTGTATGTCGTGTCGATCGCAGTCGGTCTGGTCTTCCTCATGCTCTTCGGCCTCTTTTTCAAGTACTCCTCCCAGGGGATCTATATGCGATCGGTCGCGGATAACCAGCCGGCCGCCCTCTCGCTGGGGGTGCACGTGCGAAAGGTCTTCGCGCTTTCCTGGGCCATCGCTGCCCTCGTGGCGGGGATGAGCGGGATCGTCCTCGGCACCATCAACGGGATCAATGTCCATGACCTCTCTTCCATCGGACTCAAGGTCTTCCCGGTGGTCATACTGGGAGGCCTCGACAGCATCGGAGGGGCCGTGATCGGGGGGATCATCATAGGCCTCCTGGAGACGTTCACCGGAGGGTACATCTCCACATCACTGCGTGACGTGATCCCGTACATCGTCCTGGTATTCATATTGATGGTAAAACCTTACGGCCTCTTCGGCCTGGTAGAGATTGAAAGGGTCTAATGAGAAAGTTACGTTTTCACCCCTGTGGTAATTTCAATGATCGATACGAGCAGGAGCTGACGATCTTCGAGACGGATTTCGGCCGCGCATCGCTGATAGCGGGGCTGGTGATCCTGTTCGGGGTTGTTCCGTATATAAGCGGGCCCTATCTCCTCTATATCCTCAACACGATCGCCATCACCGCCATAGCGGCGATCGGCCTGAACATACTGATAGGCTTTACCGGTCAGCTTTCCCTCGGACACGGGGCCTTTTTCGGTGTGGGCGCATACGCGGCCGCCATACTTGCCACCGATGCGGGGTTCCCTTTCCTCCTTTCCGTTCCCTGCGCGGGGTTGATTACCGCCTTGGTGGGGGTGCTCTTCGGACTGCCGTCGGGGAGGCTGAAGGGCCTGTATCTTACGATCGCGACCCTTGCCGGGCAGTTTATCATCGAGTACCTCCTCATTCACTGGGAGGGGCTGACGAGAGGAACCATGGGCATCGTGCTCCCCGAAATATCCCTCTCCGGAGTGGCGCTGGGGGATGACAGGAGCTTCTTCTATATCGCCTATCTCTGTCTGATTGCGATGACCTTGTTTGCCGTCAACCTCATGAGAACCAGGTACGGGAGGGCCTTTGTGGCGATACGCGATAATGACCGGGCCGCCGAAGGTATGGGCATCCCGATCTTCCCCTACAAGCTTCTCTCATTCGGCATAAGTTCCTTTTACGCAGGGGTTGCCGGCGCCCTGTGGGCATACTACATGGTCAGCATCACAACGGAGCCCTTTAACCTGGGTCTTTCCGTGGAATTCATAGCGATGGTTATCATCGGCGGGCTTGGGAGCATTACCGGCTCCATCTACGGTGCGCTCTTTATCACGGGGCTGAACGAGGGGTTGCGGTGGCTGACCGATATGCTCATGAGCACCGATATCCTCAGCGCGGTTGGGCTCTCAATGGCACCGCTGCGTGAGCTCGCGTTCGGATCGGCCATAGTCCTCTTTATCCTGCTGGAGCCCCGCGGTCTGGCCGAGGTCTGGCGGATTATTCGTTCCAATTTCCGGCTCTGGCCATTCTCGTACTGAGGAAGAGAAACAAGAGGGAATCATGCAACAAGACATTCTGCTTCAACTGAACAATATCAGCGTCGTCTATTCGGATGTTATCCAGGTCCTGAAGGGTGTTTCCCTTGCGGTCAGGGAGAACCATATCGTATCCCTCCTCGGGAGCAACGGGGCCGGAAAGACCACCACCCTGAAGGCCATCTCGGGGCTCCTGAAAACGGAGAACGGGAAGGTCACGGACGGCGATATCATATATGAAAAGGCCCCCATTCAGAATTCCCCGCCGGAGACCATAACGCGCCTCGGCATTATCCAGGTGCTTGAGGGGAGGCAGCCTTTCAAGTATCTGACGGTAGAGGAGAATCTGAGGGTCGGCACGGCCACCCGGTGGGGTAAACCGTACAAAAAGGATCTGGACCTGATATATGATTACTTCCCGCCGCTGCAACAACGGCGGAAGGCCCTGGCCGGCTACTGTAGCGGGGGAGAACTCCAGATGCTCGTCATGGGACGCGCCCTGATGGCGCATCCCCGGCTGCTCCTGCTGGACGAGCCGTCGCTGGGACTTGCTCCCCTGGTGGTCAAGGAAATATTCGAGATCATAGAGCGGATCAACCGGGAACAGGGGACAACGATTGTCCTCGTCGAGCAGAACGCGAACATGGCGCTCCGGATAGCGCACTACGGGTATATCATGGAGAACGGACGGATCGTCATGGAGGGGGTTTCCTCCGATCTCAGGGAAAACCCCGACATAAAGGAATTTTACCTGGGGATGGGGGCGGCAGGTGAAGCGAAATCATACAAAGACGTCAAGTCGTACAAGAGACGCAAGCGGTGGTTGTAGATTGGGGGTTTATGAAGAAGGCAAGCCCCTTAACGAGAAGAGAGGATGGAAGTAGCATATCTCCATGACGGGGTGCTGTCAGGATACCGACGCATCCTTTATCTTGAGCTGTATGCTGCTCTTTCCGTTCCAGTGATTTATCTGGGGGGTAAAGACGATATCGGCCGTTGATCCGGACAGAAGGACGGACAGGTGCCCATTGTCGAACCATATGGCGTCGTAGTATACGCTATCCACGTGAACCCGCATTCTCAGGTGATTGTTCCCGACCGTTGCAGGGGATGATATCGTTACCTTTCGTGCACAGAGGAGGGGCTCGGGGTTCATGCTTCCAAAGGGGGCCAGCATTTCTATCTGAGAGATGAGGGTATAATCTATCTCATCCAGGCCGCAGAGAGCATCTATGGCGGTTTGAGGAGCCAACCTCTCGTCACCAATATCTTCACGCACCGCGGCGCTCAACATCGCGGAGAATTCCTCTATATTCTCCTCCCGTATGGAGATTCCGGCTGCGAACCGGTGCCCGCCATAGGAAAGCAACAGAGAGGAACATTCCTTATCCAGTCCTTCATACAGGTTGAATTCGACGATACTCCTGCCTGATCCCTTCCCAATCCCGTCTTTTATGCTGATCAGTATCGCAGGCATGTAATACCGGTCCACAAGCTTTGATGCCACGATGCCTATGACGCCAGGATGCCATGTGTGGGACGAGAAAACAAGAGAATTTACAGTGTCAACATCAATATTTGTATGTATCTTTTCAAGTGTTTCATCAAGGATGACCCTCTCGATCTCCCGACGTTTTCTGTTATATGAATCGAGGCGCTCGGCAAGCAGCGTTGCCCTGCCTTCGTCTTCGGTAAGGAGGAGCTCCACGGCATCGTCGGGAGAACCGATCCTGCCCGCGGCATTGATACGGGGGATCAGTCTGAATGCCGCCGATTCGGAACTGACGCCCTTATTACCCATATCGCTTATCGCTATCAGCGCCTTGAGCCCGACCCTTTCGGTATTGTTCACCACGCCCAGTCCTATCTTGGCGAGGATCCTGTTTTCGTCGACGAGAGGCACGACGTCACCGATGGTCCCGATGGCAACCAGGTCCAGATACTTCATGAGATTCGGGTATTCCCTGTCTTTCCAGAAACCCAGATCGCGGAGCTTGCCACGCAGGGCGATCAAGAGATTAAAGACGACGCCTACCCCGGCGAGAGATTTGAAAGGGAACGGACAATCACGGCGATGGGGATTGATGACGGCGCTGCAGTCGGGCATGATATCGGGGACTTCATGGTGATCCGTTACGATCACATCGATACCCGAGGCGGTTGCGTAGGCTATCGCTTCATGGTCGGAGATGCCGCAGTCCACCGTTATGATAATGTTGGTTCCCTCTTCCCTGAATCTGTCGATCGCCGCTTTGCTCAGGCCATACCCCTCTTCAATCCTCCCCGGGATGTAATAGGTTGTCCGATCATGGATTTCACTGAGAAACTTTACGAGAATTACGGTGGATGTGATGCCGTCCGCATCATAATCCCCGTAGATAACGATCTGTTCTCTCTCCAGGATCGCCTGTATCAGCCTTTCGACACCCTTTTCCATATCCTTCATAAGAAAAGGGTTGTGCAGGTGTTCCAGCGAAGGGAAGAGAAACTTCTTGGCGTCATCCGGGGTCGTTATGCCACGGTTAATCAATATTTGTGATATAAGGGGGTTGATCCCCAGTTCTCCAAGCAGGAGAGATTGGCCCCCCTCGTTGGTATCAGGGAGTTTCCAGCGGGTGATTGGCAGCATGCTTTTCTGTCCTGATCAGATTAAATTTAGACTATAGTCAAGGCATCTGGTCGTGTCAAGGAGGGATTTATTCCTTGATGTTTCAGGGATCGGATGTTACGAATACCATATGCAGGAAAGGGATGTTATAACAAGGAATCTGAGATTGGACCGCAGGGATATTGCATATGTCAAATATATCCTTGAGGGGTATGAAGGCCTTGTGACAGTTACAACTATCGACAAAAGCGAAGCGGTGGTGCAGCTTTCCATAGTACCGGACTTCACCTCCGACGTAGACGGAATACTGGAAGCGTTAAAAGGAGAAATCGATATGTGCGAGATTGGTGGAGGGGAAAGAAAATGAAAAGAGGATGCAGGTATTTTTTGATCATGCTGTTTCTTCCGTTTATTCTGGGTATGGGATCTATGACGGGGAGCGGTACACCGGACAAGGTTCCGGTTACTGAAAAGAAATTCAGTGCCACCTTTATCGATCAGATGGACATCATTACCAAGTGCACAGAGGTAAGCATAGAGGGGAAGACCTTTATCGAGGGGAAAAAGGGGAAGGGTGTATACACGATTCCCTTTGAAGAGGTGGAGAGCGTCGTGTTCCTTTTAAAGGGGGAAGAACTGAGAGGCCTGGTACGCGTGAAAAATAACAGCAGCGATGAACTTATACTGGACAATAATCATAAGGCATACGGCAGAACAGCGCACGGAACTTTTCAAATAGGCCTTGCGGACATCAAAAAGATGATAATCAATGAATAATTTCAGGAGGGTTGACGTTGTATCCGTCTGAAGGTTCAGACGGATACAAGCATTCTTAGATGGCCTTCTTGACAGCACCCGAACGCAGGCATCGGGTACAGACCTTCATCCTCTTTACGGCGCCTGTTTTCGGAACCACAACCCGCAGCTTCTGGAGGTTGGGGTACCAGACCTTCTTTGTCTTGTTGTGCGCGTGGCTGACGCTGTTCCCTACGACGGGTCCCTTACCGCAGATCTCACAAAATCGAGACATAATAAACTCCTTTCAGAAAATCAGGCTGTTTCCTAAACTATACAGAGGATTTTTGCAAGTATTTTTTTGGTATTACTTCACCTTTCCCATCCGACAACGTTAATTCTTCATCGATGCCGGTTGCCCCGTCGCTTCGAGAACACGCATCCACAGATTGCCCTTTGTGTTTACCTTTTTGCGGGATGCTACTGATTTGAGGGGCAGATGAACATATTCTCCCTTGAAAAGACCCACCACCAGGTCTGTCTTTCCCGCCATCCCGGCGTGTACGGCAAACTGTCCCAAAAGCTCGCAGTATATGCTGTCGCTGGCGTTGGCAGGAACGCTCCGTATGGTATAACTGGGGTCGATATATTTGAGGTTGATCTCCATTGACTTCTCTTTAAAATATTCTTCGCTCCGTGTCTTCAGATAGATCCCGATGTCCTGGAGCCGTATGTTTCCGGACGCGTCGGTCTGTTTCATGCCGCTGCCGGCGCACAGATCCTGTCCGGCGCCTTCCGCTACCAGTATAACGGCGTGTTTCCTCTCCAGAAGGCGCCTCTCCAGTATCTTGAGCAGGCCTTTTTCTCCTTCCAGGTCAAAGGGGACCTCGGGGATGAGGGCGAAATTGACATCATTCTGGGCCAGGGTGGCGTTCAGAACGATATGACCCGACTCCCGCCCCATTATTTTCACGAGGCCTATCCCCATGGGCGCGCCCTTCGCCTCCACATGGGCACACTGAATCGCATTGACCACCATAGAGATCGCCGTATCAAATCCAAAGGTCTTGTCGATCAGATTCAGATCGTTATCGATGGTCTTCGGTATGCCGATAACGCCCATTTTTATATCTCTTTTCCTGATTTCTTCCGTTATGCGTTCAGCCGCCCGCATCGTCCCGTCGCCGCCCACACAGAAAAAGATATTGATGCCCATCTCGCACAGGGTGTCGACCATGGTTACGATATCCTGGCTGCCCCGTGAAGATGAAAGGATGCTCCCGCCAAGCGTGTGTATGTCCTTGACCACCTCCGGTGTCAGAACTGCCGGTTCGTGGCCGTACTCAGGGATAAGACCCTGAAAGCCGTACCGTATGCCCATGATCTCCCTGACACCGTACCGATAGTAGAGGCCCATGACCACCGCCCGTATGACGTCGTTGATACCGGGGCTCAGACCGCCGCAGGTGACGATGGCGGCCTTTGTCTGTGCGGGATCGAAGTAGATGGTTTTTCTCGGGCCGGCAATCTCAATGGAGAGGGGGGTATCTCCGGCTGCCCGCGGCGAATCGGGATGGAGATACGGGTCGTAAAGAACCCGCCTGCTGTCGGACATGAAGTATCCTGAAGTAAACGGTGATGGAATGGTCGGTTTTCCCAGTCTCCTGATCTCAAAATTGGGCGATTCTTTCATTGCTGCTCCCTCCCTGTCGCAAGTCTCGCAGCGTTTATTCCGGATATGATCTCCCCCTCGAATCCGAGCCCCGGAATCAGGGTGTCCCCGGTCAAGAAAACGTTTTTCATGGGCGTCTTGTTGGACAGGAATGACATCCCTATAAGAGGGTTCTTTACACCGTATTTAGGCCCGACGACTTTTTGATAGCTTTTCGATATGTTTATAGATTCTTCCGGGTTAATAAAGTCGATATTCTCTTCCAGGAAGGGGAGGAAAAATCCCAGGGTTCTCAGCATATCGTTCGCGATCTTCTTGAGGTCTTCGCTGGTCGATCCTGAGGGAGAATTTTTGAGGAAGGCGGTAACGCTGATGGCCCTCTTTCCATCAGGGGCCCGCAGGGTGTTCCCCGGTTCGCTCGCCTCCAGAAACAGGAGATTCCCGTCTTCAAAGGGTTTGGTTTCATCCGGTACCGCGACAACATAGATCCCCATTTTTTCCGGGATACACCGGTCATATACCCCCATATGCAGGGTAAAGGGATAGAGGGATGGCTGTATCCTGTTATACCGTTTCCTGAGCGATGAAAGCTCTCTGTTTTCCTCAAGAAGAGAGGCAAATTTCTCATAATATGTGCTTATTATTATGTTTCTCCCATAGATGGTCGGTATCGCATCATCGTCCGATTTTACGTTGATCTTGATGACCCTTTCCATGTCGAGTGTCGAGATGGGATGTTCCTCTATAACGCCTCCGTCGGCCTCGAATTTTTTCTTCAGTTTCGCTATAAGGAGATGCTTCCCTTCCCTGTAGTAAGATAATCCCTGCAGGGCCACGGAGAGCGTCCGTGCAAAAGAGATCGGGCTTATGGTACGAGGATCGAGATGCGACAAGAGAAGAATCTGAGTCTCCAGCATCTTGCCGAGTGATGGTTGCTGTCGAATCGTTTTGAGGTTTGCCGTAAAGGCCCTTTTCTTGAGAGCAATGAATGGTGTATTGAGAAGAAGCCTGATATGGTCCTTCAGGGTTTCCGGCCGGAGGTGCAGGCCCTTGTCGATCAGGCCCGATGCAAAGGAGCCGCTCTTTGTGAGGGAGGTATAGAAGCTGAGTATTTCCGAGACCTCGTCCGGAAATTCCCGTTCGATTTCCTTTACGTCACATTCCGCCGTGCCGTGCAGTTCCACCCTGTGTTTCTGAAAGATTATCTGGAGTGTCGGATTCAAAGGGGGATCTTCCTGGGGCAGCCCCAGGTGGGAGAGAAACTGTTTGAAGACGTTTCCCCTGTTGAACCCGGTCCAGGGAAGGGGGTCGATATCGAATGTATAGCCCGATTCCGAGTAGCATGGAGGGGCATCATCTGCCAGGAGGAGTGTCTTTCTCCCATGGTTTGCCAGGGTAACCGCGGCTACCAGAGAACCTGGATCATTTCCCAATACAATGGTGTCATACATACGTTACGTCACCCGGCCCACAGTTAATTTCAATTCATCCGTAATCCTGTCAGATGATATGACCTGTATGCCGTTCTTTGTGAGGAGGGCCGCCGTCACCCCCGCTCCCCGGAGAATGGCACCATTCCTCTTTATGTGAAAAACGCCGCAGGAAGGGCTCTTTTCTTTCATTATTGCGGTTGAGATCCCCATTAGTTTCATGAAACGCATCACCTCTTGTGCGCCCCGTAGGAAACAGTCGGTAACGTCCCCTCCGGAGGCAGAAACAACCTGCGCTCGTCCTTCGAGGACATCCAGACCATCTCCACCCTTTATCTCCGAGGGGGCACGCGGCGTAGGAAGCCCTCCAATCTGTTCCGGGCAGACGGGTACAAGGAGTTTCTTCAAAGAAGGCTCGAACAGGGCTTCCTCAAAGTGATTCCCCCCGTCATACCTGCAATTGAAGCCAATAAGGCACGCGCTTACAATAATCATACTAAAACTTTTCCAGGGGGGGGTTGTACAGGGTCGAGGTTTCTATCGGACGAGGGTCTTGTATGCGTACCTTCCGTCCGGTGACCTCGAGCCTCCCCTCCGCGTAAAGCTGGATTGCCTGCGGATAGATTCTGTGTTCCTCTCTCAATATCCTCTGCTGGAGCATCTCTGCCGTGTCATCGTCGTGCACGGGAACAACAGCCTGGATAATGATAGGTCCGGTATCAACCCCCTCATCGACAAAGTGGACCGTGCACCCGGAAAATTTCACCCCGTAATCGAAGGCCTTCTCCTGGACATGGAGACCCTGAAAGGAGGGGAGGAGCGCCGGGTGGATGTTCATTATCTTCAGGGGAAAGGTCCTCAGGAGGACCGGCGTCAGTATCCTCATAAATCCCGCCATGATCGCAAGATCTACGCGGTGGGCCTTTAAGACGGCAACAATCTCCCGGTCAAATTCTTCCCGTGTGGCAAAATTTTCATGATCGATCACCACTGTGGGTATATTGTGTTCTCGTGCCCTTTCCAGGGACCGAACACCGGGAACGTTGCTTATAACCACCTGGATCGTCGCGTCCAGTTTGCCCTCTTCTATGCTGTCGATTATGGATTGCAGGTTAGTCCCCCCGCCGGAAACCAGGACGCCCAGGTTTATCTTTTTCATCTCTCTACTCGAATGTGACGGCCGGGGTTTCTTCATCCCGGTTTGCGATATGACCGATTATGTAAGCCTGCTCTCCAAGCCTCTCCAGATGAGAGGCGATCTCTTTCGAATTCTTTTCCGGAACGATAATTATCATCCCGACACCCATATTGAATACCCTGAGCATTTCCACATCATCAACGCCGCCCCTGTCCTGAATGATCCTGAAGATGGCGGGAGGGGTCCACGTTTCTCGAACGATAACTGCTCCGCATCGCTGAGGCAGTATCCTTGGGATATTTTCCGTAAGCCCTCCACCTGTAATATGGGCTATCCCCCGTATGCTGAAGTTTTTTATAAGGTTCAAGATGGGCTTCACGTAGATCTTCGTTGGACGGAGGAGTTCCAGGCCGATGGAACCTTCAAGGCCTTTTGCGGTATCATTGATATCAAGGCCTGCCTGTTCGAACAGCACTTTTCGGACAAGGGAATACCCGTTGCTGTGGATTCCGTTTGATGCCAGGCCTATAATGGTGTCTCCCACCCTGATCTCGGAGCCGTCAATAAGGTTGTCATATTCAACAACGCCTACGCAGAACCCGGCCAGATCATATTCATCATCCTTGTAGAACCCCGGCATTTCAGCGGTTTCGCCACCGGTAAGTGCGCACCCTGCTTCGACGCAGCCCTTTGCTATGCCTTCAACTATCTGTACACTCGTTTCAACACTCAGTTTTCCGGTGGCTATATAGTCCAGGAAGAAGAGGGGTTCCGCACCTTGAACGATCAGGTCGTTGACATTCATTGCAACAAGGTCGATGCCGATAGTATTATGGATGTCCATCATGTGGGCTATCTTGAGCTTCGTGCCGACGCCATCCGTCGTTGAAACGAGCAGGGGGTTTTTGTACTTGTCGGTATCGAGATGGAAGAGGCCTCCGAAACTGCCTATTTCTCCCGCCGCCCCCTTGCGCGCAGTGGTCTTTATCAGCGGTTTTATTCTCTCAACAAAGGCGGTCGCCTTGTCGATATCCACCCCCGCCTCTCGGTACGATGTCTTTCTGCCTGTCATAATATGATTCAATTCCTCCCGGTGTAGAAAGTATAAAAGCGCTCGATCTCAATAATGCGGTCGATATGAAACGTTACCCCCATAATCCCCGTAAATTTTCATCACAACACCATCAAATCGCTTAAACGCGAATGGCAATTTGGTGAGGTTAGCACCGACCGCGTTTCTTGTAAAGGGTTTTGGGGGTACATTTGCAGAGAAATGGAATATAATTCTTGGGATCGTACCACTACGGGAGAACTCAAGATCGAAAGGATATAATGAGGCGAAGCTGCGTGTGCTTTGCGGTCGGGCAGGGCAGCGATATCCCGCATCCCCCTCCTGCCAGATAGGATAAAATCATATATGATAGAGATCGGAACCCCATACCTTTATCCAGTTGTCTTCCATAATCTGCAGAGCCTTCTTGACCGGTCCCAGGCCCAGTATGACAACGGTGGTGAGTCCCGTTCCCATGCAGGGATATATGTAATCGAGGTTGATGTGTCCCTTTTTTAACAGCTTTAAGACAACATTAATTCCCCCCGGATGATTCGGCATTTCGCATGCTATGACCTGTTTTGTCTTTATCTTATACCCCGCCGATTTCAGCACATTCACCGCCTTGTCGGGGTCGTTGGCAACAAAATAAAAGAGACCTTCCTCTTCCCGTCTCGTCGCGTAGCAACAGGCCAGTATGTTGACCCTGTTATCGCTCAATATGTCGCTGACATCGGAGAGCTGCCCCGGTATGTTTTTCAGCCAGAGTTCGATCTGTTTTACCGTATTCACCGCGAATCCCCCTTCAGAATATATTCAGCACCCCTGTCAAGGCCCCTGCGATTCAGCTTCATGATGGAGGCCTTGGTGTCCTTCACGATTTCGGAGAGCCCATTCATGATCGAGTCAAGAGACGTCATCCTGGTATGGGCCGCAAATGCCCCCAGCATAATCATGTTGACGATACGTTCACTCCCCAGTTCTTTAGCAATCTCGACGGCAGGTATCCGTATAGAGGTCAGGTCGTCCCTGGTCAGTTCCCTGCTGACATGATTTGAATTGAGGAGGATGGTGCCGCCCCCGTTCATTGCCCCCTCATATTTCAGCAGAGAGGGGTTGTTCATAATGACCGCGAAATCGGGGGAAGATGCTACGGGGGAAAAGATCTCCTCATCCGAGACAACGACCGTGCAGTTTGCCGTACCGCCACGCATCTCCGCTCCGTAGGCGGGCAGATAGGTTACTTCTCTGCCGTCACGCATTGCAGCCACCGCATAAACGTAGCCCATCATCAGGACGCCCTGTCCCCCAAATCCGGCAAAGACGGTTTTCTTCATACGAACCAATCCCATTTAGCCTATTTCGTCCTTTATGACCTTGAGGGGAAAGGTCTGCATGACACCCTCATCAATCCACCGGCACGCATCTGTAGGAGACATCTTCCAGTTGGTAGGGCAGGGGGAGAGAATCTCTACAAGCGAGAGCCCCAGGCCCGCTATCTGTGCCTTGAAGGCCTTGGTAATGGCTTTTTTTGTCTTCCGTATGTTCCGTATGGAATTCACCGCGGTCCGCTCTATGTATACGGTTCCTCTGGTTAACGCCAGCATCTCGCTCAGATCGATAGGGGGTCCGTCACGCTTTTCGTCGCGCCCCCCTGGTGTGGTGGTGGAATTCA
>CAZNBR010000041.1:0-15190 GCA_964571315.1 uncultured Syntrophaceae bacterium | reverse complement strand
TTATGAGGTGAGCAAGTGGGACTGGGAGACGGGCAAACCGGCAAAGGAGAAACTCATCGAATTAGGGCTTGACCAATCGATACAGGATCTATGGGGATAACGTGAGCAGGGCCACGTAAAAGATGAACAACAAAAGCACGTGGGTCCGCGCCGGGGAGCCAGGAATTCAAAAGCCGGGACACTCGCATGGAGTGTCCCGGCTTTTCTTTTTAGAGAGACCGTGTACCCCTCAACCTCGCCCCTGATTTCATGGGCCGGCACTGTGATATATTCTTTCTGGGGTTTTCGCTTGACGGACTTGAATGTATTTGTATATTTACAAAAAGATCGTTTTCCATCGACAGCTGTCCGATCCTGGCGTGAAGATTCGTCACGCCCGGATACTGATCAGCTTTCCTGCTCTTGCTGAAAACGTCTGCTGCATGCTGCACAAGCTGTCTCTTCCACTCCGTAATCCGGCCCGGATGAACCTGGTAACGCGGGGATAGCTCAACGCATGTCACTGTCCAGTTTTGCAAGACCGGCGCTTGATCACACCCTGCAGTGTAATGATTTCCTGATTTTGAGACAGTGTTTCAGAAACGCATAGAGGACTTACAGATGACAAGCAATTCAGAAATAGATGCAACCCGGCGTCAGCAGTATCTTGCAACACTGCAGCGCGAGCAATTTGATGTTCTGGTGATCGGGGCAGGGATTACCGGATGCGGCGTAGCCAGGGATGTTGCCATGAGAGGACTCGGTGTGGCCCTGGTGGACGCCAGCGACATTGGGGCGGCGACATCCAGCCGATCCGCGAAACTGATACACGGGGGCGTGAGATATCTGGCCCAGGGTCAAATGACCGTGGTTAAAGAGGCAGCTACCGAACGACGTATTGTCAGAAAACTGGCGCCTCACCTGTCCCTGACCAACCCCATGGTAGTGCTGGCCCGAAGCAAGGCCTCCCTGGCACTATTGAGCTCAGGCCTGTGGACGTATGAGAAACTGGGTCATGTCGATGAAGCGGAACGGCATGTCATATGGGATAAGGACGAGCTGAAAACCAATGAACCCAGTGTGAAAATGGACAATCTGGCCGGGGCTGCCGTCTACCCTGAATACCAGACAGAAGACTCCCGTCTGACACTGGCCAACGCCAGGAGCGCGGTCGCTCATGGAGCCACGGTCGTCACCTACGCTGCAGTTGATACCATAGTAATGAAAAATGGCAGGGCGGTCGGGGCCATGGTACGCGATGTCCGGTCCGGGAAGGGAGAACCATTCGAGGTCAGAGCAAGGGTTGTGGTCAATGCGGCAGGGCCCTGGGTGGATGCCGTCCGGAAAATGGAAGAGAAAGGGGCGGCGAATAAATTGCAGTTGACCAAAGGCATTCACCTGATTTTTTCCAGGGATCGCCTGCCCATGGAACGAACCATCTGCTGGTCAGGTCCGGACAGGAGGGGGTTGTTTGCCGTTCCGCGGGGGCGGTTTGTGTACATGGGCACCACGGATACCTTTTACTCAAAACCCGAATACTGGCCCGAGATCACCCGGGAAGACATCGATTACCTGAGGAATTCAGCCAGTACGGTTTTTAACGTTGATCCGTTAACCGACGCCGACATCATCGGTCTATGGTCCGGTATCCGGCCCTTGCTGGGAGAAGAAGGCAAAAAGCCCTCCGAGATCTCCAGGAGAAACGAGCTGTTTATGGGGCCCGGCGGCATGATCAGCGTGGCCGGCGGGAAATTGACCAGCTACCGTTCCATGGCGCAGCGGGTGGGGGATCAGTGTCAGAAAGCCCTGGGTATAAGATTGTCACCGGCCGCAACGGACGTTGAACCCCTCCCCGGAGGCGATTTCAGCGAACCATTCGAGAACTTTACAGCGAAGGTTGAGGCACTGGGGCTGTTACCGGGTGAAGCACAGCGTCTCGCCCGACTGTACGGATCTGAGGCGCTGACACTTTTTTCTGAAAGGTCTGGCCCGGCCGTAGAGGCTGAATTCGCGGTGAAAAGGGAGGGCGCGCTGACGCTGGAAGACTACTGGGTGCGCAGAAGCGCCCGATCGAATTTCGATGATAACGGCGGCATGGACGCGCTTGAGCCCGCGGCCGCGGTCATGGGAAATCTGCTCAAGTGGTCCGAGGCGGAAAAAAACAATCAGATCGAGCTGTGCCGAAAACGCCGGCACAAAGAGATGAGTGTTCTAAAACATTAATTCGATGCGTTAGATGCACCGTAAGGAGCAACTTCCGGATGAATGCAGAAATCATTGAAAAACTGAAACGGGCCATCGGACCCGAAAAGGTATCAACCGATACAACCATTCTGCAGGAACTCAGACACGACTATTCAGTGACGAGCAAGCTGGCGGACATGCAGGGCAGGGGAGCCCCGAATCCCGGCTGTGTCGTAAATCCGGAAAACACCCTGGATGTCGTTGCAATCGTCAAGATCTGTAACGAACATAAGGCGCTGCTGGTCCCGTTTGGTCTGGGGTCCGGTGTGTGCGGCGGTATTATTGCCACTCCCGAGACTGTGCTGCTGGACATGAGCTCCATGAAACGGATCCGTACAATAGACAAGCTGAACCTGATGGCCACCTTCGATGCCGGTGTCAGAGGAACCGATGCCGAGGCTTCAGTGGCCAAGGAAGGCATGACCATCGGGCACTATCCGCAATCCATCGAACTGAGCACCGTTGGCGGGTGGGTTGCTACCCGTTCTTCGGGTCAGTTTTCCAGTGCCTACGGCAGTATCGAGGATGTGGTGATGGGCCTGGAAGTGGTTCTGCCCAACGGAGAGGTTCTGGAGACACGGCTGACACCCAGAGCAGCCGCCGGTCCGGATCTCAAGCACCTGTTCCTGGGCAGTGAGGGGACTCTGGGCATCATCACGGCGGTTACCTTTTCTCTGCGCTGGAAAGCGGAAAAGCAGGAATACAGCGCTTTTTACGTGCCGAACCTGGAACAGGGATTTGAACTCCAGCGGTATATCATGCAATCGGGGTGGACCCCCCCCGTTATGCGACAGTATGATCTTATAGAGACAAAACGTAATTTTAAGGAGTATGCCCGCAAAGAAGACTCTCTCCTTATTATGGTGCATGAAGGTCCGGCGGAAAGAGTCGACACGGAGATCAAGGCATGCGGGGAAATGGCCAAAGAGCTGGAATGTGATCAGGCCCCCACCGAGGCCGTTACCGACTGGCTCAAAAACAGAAATAATGTTCCCGGATTCGAAGAGTATCTCAAACAGAACATCATACTGGACACCATCGAAATCGCCGCGACCTGGGATCGAATCGGCCCTATCTATCACAACACGATCGCCTCCCTGAACAAGGTCGACAAGATGCTCAGTGCCTCGGGTCACAGTTCTCATTGCTATCGTTCCGGCATCAATCTTTATTTTACGTTTGCGGCCCTGGCCAGTGACCCGTCAAAAATGGATGCCATGTATCATGATTGCTGGCGCCGGGTGATGGAGGCTACCATTGAAGGCGGCGGCGGTATCTCGCACCACCATGGCATTGGCCGCGTTCGCCGGGGGTACCTGTCCGCTGAAATCGGCGAGTCCGGCGTGAATCTGCTGCGAAGCCTGAAGAAAACAGTGGATCCGAACAACATCCTGAACCCGGAAGTGTTGATTCCCCATGAATAGATACATATTGGCGATCGATGCCGGTACCAGCAACGTACAGGCCATGGTTCTGGACGAAACCGGACAGGTAACAGGAAAGGCGTCCGGAAGGTTTCTGCTCAGATATCCGTCCGCCGGTCTCGTGGAACAGGACCCGGAAAGCCTGTGGCAGATCACACTCGACACGGTTAAAAGTGCCCTCTTGGGCAGCCGGATCGACGCCAAAGATCTTGCCGGCATCGGCATTACCGGGCAACGCACGACCATTGTTGTCTGGGAACGCGGCAGCGGAAGATCGCTGGGTCCCGCCGTTGTCTGGCAGGACCAGCGCGGGAAAAAGAGGGCAAAGGAACTGATAGAAAAAGGGTTCATCACGTTAAACAGCCTCGCGGCCGCGTCGAAGATGGAACAGGTGATCGGCAGCCTGCCGAACGGCTATCAGCGGGTACAAAACAACGAACTGGCCTGGGGAAATGTCGACAGCTTCCTGGCATGGCGCCTGAGCGGAGGCGCCATACACGCAACCGATGCCTCCAATGCCTCTGCCACCGGGTATTTTGATTTTATCAAAGAGTGGAAATGGTTTGACAGTCTCCTGGAGCTTCAGAATCTCCCTGTCTCTTTTTTCCCTGAAGTGGTAGAGACCGTTGGTATTATGGGGCATACCGACCCGGATCTGCTGGGGGCGAAGATCCCCATCGGCGCCATTATCGGCGACCAGCAGAGCGCCCTTTACGCACAGGCATGCCTGGAACCGGGGATGGCCAAGATCAGCTACGGGACATCCGGGACCTGCAATGTCAATACGGGAACCACGCTCAAAAAGGTCGTCGGCGCCTATCCTTCCGTTGCCTGGACCCGCGGCGGCGAGAAAACGTTTCTGCTGGAGGGGATGGTCATCACCGCCGGTGCGGTTTTTAATTGGCTGACCCGATTGGGGATTCTCGATACCTTCTCACAGGCAGCGTCCTTCGGCAGGACAAGTACGGATGCCCTTGGTGTTTCTTTCCTGCCGGCGCTTCAGGGCTTGGGGACGCCTCACAGTATGCATGACCGTTTCGGCGCCTTTGAAGGCCTCACGCTGGCTACCTCGAAAGAACACATTGTCAGCGCCGCCATCGAGGGGGTGGCGTTTCGGGTACGCGAAATGGTCGACCGGATTTATCAGGATTCCGCGCTTCCCAGACCCGACACCCTGCGCGTGGACGGCGGCGCCACTGAAAACGACCTCTTGATGCAGATTCAGTCAAATGTGATGGGATGCGCCATTGAAAGGATGGAACCGACAGAAGCGACCGCGTACGGTGCGGCGCTTCTGGCAGGAGAGGCCTGCGGCATCTGGGAACCGTATTCCTCAACCACACTGCATCGGGTCAATACAAGGTTCGAACCCCAATGGAGCGATTCGGAGCGCGAAGAACGTTTCGGCCACTGGAAGTCTGTATTTGGATTGTGATCCAAAAAGGGGAGGCCGCGGGAAGGGAAGGCAGAAATTCAAAGGCTCTTGGCGGTCTCTCAAAACAGGAACCGGTAATATCCCAGTCAAGAGCCTTGTTATTTTATCTTTTTCCTCCCAACACCCGCGAGACCAAGCAACCCGGCGCCCAAAAGAAGCATTGTGGCAGGCTCGGGAACAGGGGCGGACGATGAATTCTGAACAAGAAGATTCTGATAACCGTTGAGGTTTACAACAGAATAGTTACTCAGGAGATAGTTTGTATCGATTGTTGCATTCCCCAGGGCGGTCATATACGTATTATATAAATTTGTAACGTCTGTCGGTCCGGTAAGGTTAAAATCATCTCCGTAGAGCACTTCCCAGATGCTGCTTTGCAGGGCCGCACCCGCAACTGTCGTTGATGCCGAAGAATACGTATCCATAAGCCAGGCGATTTTCACTGGCGCTGGCTGCAGCATGCTTTCAATCTTATAGAGAGTATCATTATAAATATATGCATCTAACTCCACGCAGAACGCAGACTGAGGATCCAGCCATCCAAGAGTATCGTCATGCAACTTTACTGTGATTTCACCTGCGAGACCGTGCGTATACTCCCCATACTCAAAACCTATATCCATTACATTCCAACCAATCACTTTTATGTCCGTAAAAGTAGCACTGGCAGGGACAACGGTTGCGAAAACAAGCATAAAGGCAGTAAAGGCCGAAATAATGAGCATCTGTAATGATTTTAATGTTACGTTCATTTTGTCACCTCTTATTTCCCGGTTTTTTCTCGTCTGTTGATTTGTGTGCTTATCTTGGCTATAGTTGTCTCAAGTTCAGAACCCTTTGTAAATACTCCTAAAGTAGTATTTTTAAGTGTTTTCAGCACTTTAAACGCAGTTTTTCGTTCAAATATTGATAGCAGGGGGTTGTTCGGAGGGTTCATCGCTCAAAGCATCAATTGACGAGATGGAAGAAACATGCGAAGGGAATGCGGCATGTCTTGATCGAACGTGCGCGACATTTTCTTTGCGCCATGCTTTGGCGGCCCGTCATCAGACAGCAAACAGGCATGGGTGTCCGCAGCCAGGATCGGGAAGATGATCGTTATAATCCGGAATGTATCGAGGTCATATGTTTGATTTAAGAACCGTCAAAGAAGAGTTTGCGTCCGCGTGCACCGGCTGCGGCCGGTGTGTGGAGTGCTGCCCCATTATTGAGAACACGGATCTCAGGGGCGTCGATCCCCGGGAGATTATGGGAGAAACACTGGATCTGTTTCGGCACCATACCGTGGGGGATCTGGCACGAGAGAGAATTTATTCCTGCCTGTTTTGTAATACCTGCGTGGCATCCTGTCCCGAGGGGCTCAATCCCGGCCTCAGCTTCGGTGTAGGCAAGGCGATCCTCAGGGAGATCGGAGACCCGGTACCCATAGGCGTTTCGTCGATTCAGGAAACGGCTGAAGGACTCATCGACGGTAGCCTGCCGTCCTTCGGGGAGGACTCCGGGAAGCCGAGCTGGCTGATAACGGATCTGAGCGATATCCGGCCGCAGCAGGCCAGGACGGTCCTCTTTTCCAGCTGCTTCGGCCTTATCCAGAGAGACACGCTGCTGACCACCCTCAAGATCCTGCAGCGCATCGACCCCGCCGTCAAGGTCTTCGGGGGTTACGACTACTGCTGCGGGGAACTCCAGTTCATGGCCGGCAAACCGGACGAGGCCCAGACGCAATTCGACACATTGATAGAGGGGCTGAACGCCCTCTCCCCCGAAGAGGTGGTGATCTTCTGCCCGACGTGTAACATGAATTTCGATCATCACAGTCCGGATACACCCTGGTCACGGACCTTCATCACCGATTTTATTGCCGCCCGCCTCGATGAACTGGGTCCCCTGCATGAGGTCAAGGCGACGGTTACGGTCCATGACCCGTGCCACTTCGTTCGTGGAGAGAAACCCGCGTCAGAGTCGCCCAGAGAGATATTACACGCCATCCCGGGGATAGAGATTATAGAAATGGAAAATACGCGCGGCGGCGCCCTGTGCTGCGGCGCGTACGCGATTACGGGGATGGGAGGGCCGGGGAAAGATTTCCGGGGGCGGAGGCTGAAACAGGCCACGGATACGGGCGCTGATATTCTGAGCCTCTATTGTCCCGGTTGCCAGCTGGTCCTGGCGCCCGGGGGGGCGAAGATATCCCTCGAGGTCGAATCCATTCTCACCCTGCTGGGCAGGTCTCTGGGGATACAGTAAGGCCCACACGCACAGATATAGAGAGGAGATAACGGCATGATCGATCCCGGGGGCAGGTGCCCGGCCGGGGGCGAGAATAATGGATTGGAAATTCTGGTTAGCTTTCTGGAAGCGTCAAATTTGATTTTACTGAAGACATGCAGGACTTCGAATAAGTAATGATCACCTCTCTCGAGACCCGAATTATCCTTTGAAGGCTTATGGATAAGTTAGTCCGAAGTACCCCCCAAAGCGCCTGTCCGATCTCGGCAAGCCCATGAAAACAAATATCCCGTGCCGCTCTAACGGTTACCCGGAAAGGCTTTAATTGTTATCCTCTTGATCCAGTGTTTCATCTTTTGAATCGGGATTGTCTTTGTTTAATTTTTCCCATCTGTACCAGAATGTCTTATAGCTCATGCCAAGAAGCTTTGCCGCCTTGGCCATGACGCCATTGGCCTGCAGCATCGATTTTTTCAGGATATCTTTTTCCAGTTCCTTGAAATTAATTCCACCCTCCGGAAAATCGAAATCCAGTGAACCCGCCTGATCCGAAACCCTGAGTTCGCTTTTTATATCCCGTAATGCAATGGTATCGGTATCGCACATGATTACCGCCCTTTCTATAACCGATTCGAGTTGCCTGATATTGCCGGGCCAGTTATAATCAACGAGGGCTTTTATTGCGGCAGAGTCGACGCCTTTTATCCTTTTTCCGAATTCGAGATTGTACCTGTTCAGAAAGAATTGAACCAGTCCGGGTATGTCGTTTTTCCTGTCTCTCAGCATCGGAAGTTCTATAACGACGACCCGGAGCCGGTAGTAAAGATCTTCCCTGAAATGACCTTTTGCAAGCTCCTTTTCGATATCCTTGTTGGTCGCGGTGATGATTCTTACATCGACCTTTATCGGGTATTTTCCTCCGAGCCTTCGTATCTCTTTATCCTGGAGGACCCTCAAAATTTTTGCCTGCATCAGGAGAGGCAGGTCGCCGATCTCGTCAAGAAACAGTGTGCCGTTGTTTGTCAGTTCGATCATCCCTATTTTTCGCGATGTCGCGCCCGTAAATGAACCGGGTTCATAGCCGAAGAGTTCGCTTTCGAAGAGATTCTCAGGTATGGAGGCACAGTTCAGGGCGGTGAATGGTTTGGATCGTCTGGAACTGTTGTAATGAATGGCCCGCGCGGCAAGTTCCTTGCCCGTGCCGCTTTCACCCGTTATCAAGACCGTCGCGGAACTGTCCGAGACCTTTCTCATGATGTTTACGGCCGTCTGCATCTTCTCCGAATTGCCAATAATCCCTTCGATCCTGAACCTGTCATACAACTCCTTCTGGAGATGGAGATTTTCTTTGAGAAGTTCAGTACGCTCAACGGCCCGCCTGACAGTCATCAGCATGGAATCCTTGTTCAGCGGTTTTGTCAGATAGTCGAAGGCGCCTTTTTTCATCGCCTCGACGGCGGATGATATCGTGCCGTGGGCAGTCACGATAATCATGCTAGAGGTAACAAAATCTTTCTGAACGGATTCCAGCAGTTCTATTCCGTCCATCCCCCCCATCTTGAGGTCCGCGAGTATGACGTCGGGGTTGAATTTTTTTGCGGTTTTTAACGCCTCTTCGCCGGAGGGGGCAGTGTAAGTCTCATACCCTTCATCATCGAGTATAGTCTTTATTATGTCCCTCTGAAGCTGTTCGTCGTCTACAACAAGAATGACCGCCATCTTACTTTTCCTTTTTCAAAGGCAGGAACAGGGTAATGGTGCTGCCTTTGCCTTCGGTGCTCGTAAACTCTATCCGGCCCTTATGTTGTTCCACCACACTTTTTGTAAGAGTAAGCCCGATACCGAGGCCGTCCAGTTTCGTGGTAAAAAAGGGATCAAATATCTTCGAAATCTTTTCCGCTGAAATACCCACCCCTGTATCTTCAACGGCTATAATTAATTGCTCGTCCGTACTGCTTGCCCGTATCGTGACCTTCCCGCCGTCGGGCATCGCGTGGAATGCGTTCAGCAGTATATTGTAAAGGCATGTTTTTATAAATCCGGAGTCCAGATAGGGTTCGGGCAGTACTTCCAATTCCCTGATTATTTCTATCTTCTCCTTTTCCGCCTTGGCCTTGACAAGTTCCAGAACGTCCTCTATCAGCTTCCCGATATCAATCTTCTGGAGATCAAGACTAAGGGGCCTGCTGTACTCAAGGAAACTCTCGGCAAACCTGCTGAGGCGCCGTATCTCATTCTTGATGTTAAGGATCAGTGAGTCGAAGCGCTCTTTGCCGTCCTCTTCACGGGGTACGTATTTATACTGGATATGGTCGATGGAAAGATTGATGAAGTTGAGCGGGTTCCGTATCTCGTGCGCGATGCTCATCGAAAATTGTCCTATGCCCGCGAGGTGCTCGGCCCTGTGCAGCCTTTCCTCCAATACGCGTTCTTCCTTGAGTTTGCCGACCATGTAGTTGAAACTCTTTGCCAGTTCCCCTATCTCGTCTCTCCTCTCCGTGCGTATTTCCTGATTGAGGTCTCCGTGCGCGACATTTCTGGCGGCCTGTACGACATCCTCTATGGGTTTTGTGTATCTCTTCGCGAGGATAATACTGAGGATCATCCCTATCCCGAAGATGATCACGGTTGCCATGATTCTTCTGATGAGTCTTTTCTGCATACGGGCGGAAAAGTCCTCCGTATTCACCGTAAGGTGTATGTATCCGTAATGTTTATTGCCGGCAACGACAGGAACGATTACATTGTAGAACTGACCCTCGCCTATCACCGGTTCCCCGAGTTCCGCCTTGAAGATGAGTTCCTTTTTTGCCTTCGTGATCCATTTCCCTGCCTTTTGAGGATCGGTGCTCGCCAGTATCCTGTCGGAGTTGCTGATGATCGATATCTCATTTACGCCGCTTGTCTTCAGTTTATTGAGGTAGTTTTGGAGATGTTTCTCCTCCGGAAAACCGGTGCTGGTGACCTCTTCCACACCCATCTGTATGCCTCTGGAGAGATCGGCAATCTGTTTTTCGAACTCGTTATAGATCGTTGTTTCGGTCTGATAGTAGAGAAAGACGAGGATGGCGATGATGCTGAGGCTCTGAACAAGCATCAGGGCCACCAGTTTCTTGTTGAGAGAGAGTCTTGGAAGATGGTTTCTTATTCCACGGATGTCAAATTGCATATGCGCATTTTATATTTATTTCTCACCGGGAGTCAATCAATGAAGATTCATCAGAACCCTCAGCCGGAAAAATCACGAGGGATATGCGACGGCGCCCGAACCCTCGGAGATTGACCAGTAAACAGCCCTGGCGTCATTTTTATCCATGACAATAACTATGGCTGTATACGGCTTACCCCACAAGGAACTCCGGAGCATTGCGACCGGGCGTGTTAAAAATCTCTTTGACGCATAGAAGAAGTTGGATATCCCTGAGACAATTCCTTTCGTCTCAGGTCTTATGAATATCGTTAGTCCCCCGTCAAAAAAAAGAGTATATCTGGATGGCATATCGGTCAGTTCAAGGGCCTCTATCTTGAAATCGCCCTCGCTTTTCCCGGGTTTGATAATTTCTCTGCTGGGTTCGATAAATGTGCTTTTCTTTTTCAAGCGATATGCGGTGCCCGGAGCGGGGCTTCCCCAGTAATGGGAGTCCTTAATCTGCAGTTCCCTCAGGTGAATGCCCCGTGAATTGATATAGGCTATTTTTTCCCTGAGGTTAAAAACGAAGTAGATATTGGGCTTGCGGGCCAGCACAAGTTCTTCTTTGAGAAGCCGGTTTTCTATGATGTATCGCTCTTTGTCATCACCTGCAGAGGCCGAGCCGGCAATCAGGGCGATAAAGAGCAATATGAACCTTAACCGCATCATCAGAAGATATATATCCTCGTGCCCAAACCGGCGACGCGATAAATATTCTTAAGGTCCTTGTCGCCAACCCTGATGCAGCCGTGCGTAACGTTTCTTCCCAGCATTCTGGTATACAGCGTTCCGTGGATAAAATATCCGTTGCCGAGACCGAGGGCATAATCTCCGAGGACGCCTGCCTCTACCCTTTTCCTGGGGTCTTTGGGTATCTCTTCGGCCTCCTCGATGAACGCCCAGTCCGGCTTTATCCATACCGGATCGCGCTGCTTTGTCTGCATACGGTACTCGCCCCTCGGGGTATCAAAAACCCATCGACGGTTGCCCGAAGGATCTTCTAGAATGCTGCCGCTTCCGCATGAGACGACGGCTTCACGGATCGTCCCGTCGCCTCTTTTCAGGTACAGCATGTTCCTGCCGGTGTCCACGACGATATAGATCTTATCGGGGGTCAGGTTTTTCAGCCTTTTTCTGAGCTCCGCGTTTTTCGCCTTCAACGCCTTTAAGCTCGTCTTGCCGGCCTTTCGGGCCGCTCTTTCTTGAGAGCCGAAAGATCCCCCTTCGGTCCCGAGATAATATCCGGCAGACTCGATGGCCAGGAATGTGATCGATAAGATTATAATAATTCTAATAATAATTCTAAGATACTTCAATTTGTTGAACATTTTTTAGGGACCTTCTCTGGCCGAGGAAAGGCCGTTGTTGTAATAAACAACCCCGACAATGGTCACCGGCGTCCCGACAGGGACAAGACTGAAGATGTAATCGATCGTACTGTTGTCCATCGCAATACATCCGTATGTCATGCTGCCCTTGCCGCCGCCGTGTATTTCAATCAGTCCGCCTATGCGGGCGCTCGCCGGAATAAGTCTATTTTTCTTGGCGCGAATGAAATTCCTCCGGTCTTCCTCATTCGGATAATTTATCAGTAATGCCTTGCGGTAACGGCTGTTAGATATTTTCTTTATTATCCTGTATTTTCCCTCGGGGGTTGAGTTGTCCCCGGCACTGAGCTTATCAAGAGAACCGTTGCGCCCGAGGCCGACATCATAGGTCCCGGAAGGCACGCCATTTTCATAAAGCACAAGCGTGCGTTCGATCTTGTTTATAATAATAGCTTTGATTCCCCTGCTTCTTGATTCAGCTATGGTCTCGTCAGCCATTTGCCGCCATTTTCTTATCTGCCCCGGGTCCATATAGCGGTTAAGGATGGGGCGTATCGTATCTTTAGCCTTCTTGATGAATCCGGATGCGCCCTTTACTTTCTCTTCAGCCGCGTTGTAGTCGTCCCTGTCACACCGGACGGTCGCTTCTGAAAGGAGCAGCTCGGCTTTTATGAGGAAACCCCTCGCGAGCCTCCCTTCGTTACTCATTTCAGTAATTCCTTTAAGGGATTCTATCCTGTTTTTAAGAAAGGACATCTCCTTTGAAATGCTCTCGATCCTGATTTTCTTCTGTTCGAGAATCTCCGCATATAAGGCGTAGCCTGCCTTCAATACATCCCTGAATTCCGATTGAACGAGCCGGTGATCTTGAAACCATGCTAATCTGGATTTTTCCTGTATCAGGTCTTCCTGCGCCTTCCGAAGCGACGCCCGGTACTGGTCGTACCTGTCCGGCGCAAGCAGCGCGGCGCCTGACTTCCAGAGACCATGTTCCTGTTCTTCAGCCAGTTTAACTTCCGGAGGCACCTGTGGATCAGTACAACCGAATACCAATATCAGGATGGATAGAATAAGCGTTTTTCTCAATAATATTTTACACCAATCAGGATGTGTTCGCGGGAAAGCGTATTAACTCAATTATTCTGAGTATTCAAAGGGAATTCCAGAACTCCCTGGTCGGTTGAAAAAGTGGAACCTTTTCAAAGTACGGGCGATCTTGTAATCAAGAGCGCCCGTACTTTTTTACTGGTGCATCAATAAATTTGAATTACCATCGGCCTTGCCGGTGGCTTTATCTTCTTTATGCAAGCGTTGCTTATTTCTTCTTACTCTTCTTACTCTTCTCTAGCTTCTTCGCTGCCACCTGCTCCATGGCCTTTTTTACCTGATCCGAAATCGCGTCGCTCTTCTCCTTGATCGTGTTTGATTTTTCAATCGCCGCACTGTAGTCCTCGGAATCAGCTGCCTTCTGTGCCTCGGCTAAGGAATCTTCGAGCCCTTGCAGATCGGCCTTTAATGCCTCGATATCAGCCTGTGAGTCTTTCCCCTTCGGGGCTTGTTCCAGAAGGGCCTTTGCCTCTGCTACGGAGGCCTTTGCCGCATCCTGTGCCGCCGCCGCATTCTTTTTTGCCTCTTCCTTCTTCGCCGCTACTGTTACCTTGAGGGTTTCTGCGTCAGCTTTTGCCTTTGCCAGAAGCTCTTTTGCCTTATCATAATTCTTGAATATCTTGTCATCCTGCACCTTAACTTCATCCTGGGCGGACTGTAAGACATCACTTAACTGTTTGGCCTCTTCCGGCGTGAATTTTTGGGCACCCTCTGCCATGACTGCGTCTACCGACGCCTTTGCCGCATTAATCTCCTCGGTAGGCTGTTGCGCGCAGCCGGCAAACAGGAAGACTGCTATAATGCTTACTGCCACATACTTCAACATGCTTTTCATAATTCTTAATTTCTCCTTAATGTTTAATATATTTTTATTTGTTGACCAACTAATGCCCTCACGTTCCCTTTCCCTGTTTCACCTCCTTCAGTGTTGGATAGTACCTATCACCGGATAGTACCTACCACCGGAAAAAAATACAAATTCTGTGCCAACTCTAAGCCTTCGTATTTCCAGCACTTAAGCGAAAAGAGGTTCCCTTTTTGGGGAAGTTCGTTCTTTTTTGGGAATAAAAGGGGACGGCAGAGGTCGCTATATACGTCAGGATTTTTTGTATAGTACGCTATTACGGGAGTGGGAGAGCCGGGGAAGGATTCCCGGGGACGGAGGTTGAAACAGGCCAAGGATACGGGTGCTGATATTCTGAGCCCCTATTGTCCCGGCTGCCAGTTGGTCCTGGCGCCCGGGGGGGCGAAGATGTCCCTCGAGGTCGAATCCATTCTCACCCTGCTGGGCAGGTCTCCGGGGATACAGTAAGGCCGACATGCACAGAGATAGGGGCGAGCCGATGGCAGGCGGAGAGTTTTGAATTGTGTCATTTCGAAGAAGCATCAGCGACGAGCCATAGTTTTAGTCGGAGGAAATCTTGTGTCATTTCGCAGAAAGTTCTTTTTTTGTTGTCATTTCGAAGGAGTGTTAGCGACTGAGAAATCTTAATAGTGCAGGCTTGTCAAGATTTCTCCCTTCGGTCGAAATGACAAAGGTATGGTCGAAATGACAAAGGTATGGTCGAAATGACAAAGGGAGGATATCCAAATGACAAACAATGATAGTTATTCAAACATCTCAGACGGTTCCGGTTCACGCGAAAATGTCGAGTAGAGATTCCTGCATGTCGCCTTCGGTCTCTATAACCTTCACATTAGCGGTTTGAGAGTGTTGCGTGGTGATAAGGCCCGCGAACTCTTCCGCGAGATCCACATTGGATGATTCCAGCCCGTTGGGCTGCATGGTGCCGGGTGTATCCACCTCAGATATCGTTACAGAAACACCGGGTACATCTCCCGTCTGAAAAACAGCCCGGCTCTTCTTGAACGCATCCGTGTTTACATTCGCAATATTATTGGCCGTTACATCAAGTTTCTTTTCCAGAGCCAGGATGGAGGATACGGCTATATTTGAAGCTGAAACCTGCGGCATGTGATTTCTCCTTTCAAAAACGCTCTTATCCTTACTAAATCTATCGGCACTTTCCCCCGACAACTTAAAAGAATTCCTGCAAAAATGTGCATGTATTGTTTATTGTGGAATTCCAGGGACAGGATGTTTATTCCCGCCCCGTTTATTATCGTGTCAAATGTCGGTATTTGATCCGGTGCGGCTGATCGGCGGCCTTCCCGAGCCTCTTTTTCCGGTCCGCCTCGTAATCGGAATAATTGCCTTCAAACCACTCGACGGAGCTGTCTCCCTCAAAGGCAA
>CAZNBR010000040.1:0-15454 GCA_964571315.1 uncultured Syntrophaceae bacterium | reverse complement strand
CATTAAAGCGGCTGATAAGGATACTCGGTAGAACACAAACAGCGGATACATACATGGCACCACTGAAGGTAAGCTTTGTCAGCACACTGTCTATGTACTCAGCGGTCTTTTTGCCCGGTCGTATGCCCGGCACATAGCCACCATTTTTTCTCATGTTGTCGGCAACATTTACCGGATTGAAGGTAACGGCCGTATAAAAATAACAAAAGAATATGATAAGTCCGACATAAAAGAGCTCATACACAACCCTGCCCGGCATCAGGAACCCTGCCACCGTTTGCATCCACGGATGCGGAATAAAATTGGCAATGGTCGCCGGAAACATGATGATCGACGAGGCGAAGATCGGGGGGATAACGCCCGCCGTATTGACCTTCAGGGGCAGATGGGTGGTTTGACCGCCATACATCTTCCTCCCGACAACTCTTTTTGCGTATTGAACGGGGATCCGCCTCTGAGCGCTCTCCACAAAAACGATCACACCCACAACACCGACCATAAGAACAAAGAGTATCACGACAAAGAATATCCCCATCTCACCCGTTGACAACAGCCGGAAAGTGTTCACCACAGCGGCCGGCCCCCTGCATACGATACCCGCAAAGATGATCAGAGATATTCCGTTCCCTATCCCCTTCTCCGTAATCGTTTCTCCCAGCCACATGATAAAGGACGTGCCTGCCGTCAGGGTGATAACGGTCATCAGGCGGAACGCCCATCCGGGGGTAATGACAACGGACAGCCCCGTAGGACCTGCCATATTTTCGAGACCGACTGCTATACCGAACCCCTGGATGATACTCAGGACGACAGTTCCGTATCTCGTATACTGGGTTATTTTTCTTCTTCCTGCCTCACCCTCTTTCGATAATTTTTCGAGATGAGGAACGGCAACCGTCAGCAGTTGCAGGATAATGGATGCGCTGATATAGGGCATAATACCCAGGGCGAACACAGAGAGCCTGCTCAGTGCGCCCCCCGCAAACATGTCAAAGAGTCCAAGCAGAGAGTTCTTCGCCTGTTCGAAAAGTGCGGCAAGGGCCTGCGTGTCTATGCCGGGAGTCGGAACATGAACACCTATCCGGTAAACGGCAAGGAGGAGAAAGGTGAATAGTATCTTCTTCTGCAGCTCCGGGATCTTTGTTATGTTCTTAAAGCCATCTAGCATCAAACAACCTCTACCGTGCCGCCCGAAGCCTCTATCTTCTCCCGGGCGCCGCGGCTTATGCCCTGTACCTTCACCGTCAACGGACGGTCTATCGTTCCCTTACCAAGCACCTTGATTGCATCACCGGCGCTTTTCACGATACCGCTTGTCATCAGGGTATCCGCGTCGACAACCGAATCCTTGGGGAATACAACCAGCTGGCCGATATTCACGATAACAAACACTTTCCGGAAGATATTGTGAAAGCCTCTCTTCGGCAGCCTTCTCGAAAGGGGCATCTGTCCACCCTCAAATCCGGGTCTGACACCCCCACCTGAGCGAGCGTTCTGCCCCTTATGGCCCCGGCAGGATGTTCCTCCGTGGCCCGAGCCATCACCACGCCCTACCCGTTTCCTCTTTTTGGTGGCCCCCTCAGCGGGTCTCAATTCATTCAATTTCATGCTTCCATCTCACATTCTTCCACAGAAACCAGATGGGAGACTTTCCTGACCATGCCTCTAATTTCCGGAGTGTCTTTCAGGTAAACTGTTTTATGTAATTTTCCAAGTCCCATACCCTGCAGCACCTTCCTCTGCGTCTCAGGCCTCCCTATGGAACTCTTTATAAGTTCAATCTTAAGCTGTTTCACAACCTACACTCCATATACCATCTTTATATTTCAGCGACTTCCTTACCCCGATATTTCAGATACTTCCTTACCCCGTAGGGCGGCTATCTGCGCAGGGTCCCTCAAGCTCATCAGCCCCTCCATTGTTGCCTTAACGAGGTTATGGGGGTTATGGGAGCCTAGGCATTTGGTCAATATATTCTGGACTCCCGCTACCTCCAGGACGGCCCTGACGGCTCCGCCCGCTATGAGGCCCGTGCCCTTGGAGGCGGGTTTCAGAAGGACCTTCCCGGCCCCATAATGACCTAACACATCGTGGGGGATCGTCCCGTCCGCGATGGATACCTTCACAATGTTCCTCTTGGCCATCTCCATACCCTTTCTGATAGCTTCAGGAACCTCCTGGGCCTTCCCCAATCCTATGCCAACAGAGCCGTTACCGTCACCAACCGCTACAATGGCACTGAACCTAAATCTCCTGCCGCCCTTTACCACTTTGGCGGTCCGTTTGATCTTTATTACCTTGTCAAGAAGTTCGCGCTCTTCCATATTCCCCTTATCCGGATCCAAAGATTTATAATTTTACACCCATTTCCCTTACACCTTCAGCAAGAGACTTCACTCTCCCATGATAGAGAAATCTGCCTCTGTCAAAGACGGCTTCTTTTATGCCCTTTGATAACAAGTTTTTCGCCATCAGTTTTCCGACTTCTTTGGCCGCTTCAACCTTCTTAAGACCCGTCAGATTTTCCTTGATCTCTTTATCTAACGTCGATGCCTGAGCCAGAGTCTTCCCTACATCGTCGGCAATCGCCTGAACATATACATATCTGGAACTACGAAAGACCGAAAGACGTGGCCGCGCCTCTGTGCCACAGATCTTGATTCTGACTCTCTTCTCACGCCTTTCTCTTATCTTTTTCAATCTCTTTATAGATGCCACGACAACTCCCCTGCAATAACTTTGACAACTTCGTAAAAACTTAATATCTGATTTATGCTCCCGCAGACTTTCCTACTTTCTTTCTCACATATTCGCCTGCATATCTGATCCCCTTTCCCTTATAAGGTTCGGGTTTCTTCAAATTCCTTATTTCTGATGCAGTTCTGCCGACAAATTCCTTATCTATACCTGAAACCACCATATTTACCTGTTTGTCAACCTTGATGGTTATTCCCTCTGGTATTTTATATTCCACGGGATCGGAGGATCCTATGAGCAGCTTGAGAATGTTACCTGCCACCTCTCCACGGTATCCGACTCCGACTATCTCCAGAGACTTTTTGAATCCCTTGTTCACACCTGTCACCATATTGGCAATCAGCGTTCTTATAAGACCGTGCAGAGATCTTCCCTCTCTGTCGTCAGTCCTTGCATTTACAAGGACCACATTCCCCTCTAAAGCGACTTCAACTCCCTCAGGGATTTCTCTGAGAAGGGTCCCCATGGGGCCCTCTATTATTATTAAAGAACCGTCCCACCTGATTCTTACACCATCAGGGACCTCTATCGGCTTCTTGCCAATTCTCGACATGAACACATCTCCCGCTTCATCTTATCAGCCAAACTATTTTCACCACACATTGCAGAGAATCTCACCGCCCACTTTCAACGCCCGTGCCTGTTTATCAGCCATGATCCCCCTGGAAGTCGAAAGGATAGCCACCCCGTATCCATTTAAAACTCTGGGAATATCCTGACTGCCTGAATATATTCTTCTGCCTGGTTTGCTCACCCTCTGTATATCGGTGATTGCACTTTCCTTCAGGCTTGAATATCGCAGATGTATCCGCAACATACCGTTTGCCTTCTTGTCACCTTTTCTGACATCAAACCCGTTTATATACCCCGCGTCTTTTAACACCTTCGCAAGACTCAGATTCACCTTTGACAGAGATACGTCCGCATTCTTAAACTTCATACGATTCGCATTTCTGATCCTTGTCAGCATATCGGCAACGGGATCGGTCATCCCCATCGTGGTTCTCCTTTACCAGCTTGATTTTATAACGCCCGGAACCTCTCCGTTAAGAGCACGCTTTCTCAGACATATCCTGCACATATCAAATTTCCTATAGTAAGCGCGAGGCCTTCCGCATAGCGGGCACCGGTTGTACTCCCGAACGGAGAATTTGTTCTTCGCCTTGGCTTTTGCTATCAAGGATTTCTTTGCCACACCCATTCCTCCTAATTACGAAACGGCACACCCATTAATTTCAAAAGGTGTCGTGCCTCGTCGTCTGTCCTCGCCGTCGTGACAATCGTTATATTCAAGCCCTTAACCTTGTCGATCTTGTCATAATCGATCTCGGGAAAGATATAATGCTCATTAATCCCCATAGAGAAATTCCCCCTGCCATCGAATGATTTGGGTGAAATCCCCCTGAAGTCCCTGATTCTCGGGATGGCGATATTGACAAGCCTGTCGAGAAACTCATACATCTTCCCCCGCCTCAAGGTCACCATACACCCTATCGGCATGCCTTGACGGAGTTTAAAGGTGGCAATCGATTTACGGGCCTTGGTAACAACAGGTCTCTGCCCCACGATCAAGGCAAGCTCTGAAACGGCATTATCAAGTATCTTGATATTCTGTGTCGCCTCACCCAGGCCCATGTTGACCACGATCTTTTCAAGGCGTGGAACCTGCATGGAGTTTTTATATCCAAGCTCCTTGATCAGGGCAGGAGTCACTTCTTCTTTATAATATTTCTTTAATCTGGCCATCGGTCTTCCTATTCATCCAGCAGCTCTTGGCATTTTTTACAGACTCGCACCTTCTTGCCATCCTCCAGCGCCTTGTACCCTACTCTTACACCGGTATTACATTTACTGCACACAAGCATGACGTTGGATACATGCAGGGGGGCCTCTTTTTCCACTATGCCACCCTTTCCAGTTGCGTCGGGCTTCTGATGCTTTTTCACCAGATTCACCTTCTCGATCAGAATACGGCTTTTTTCCTTGGTGACACCGAGCACCTTGCCGGTCTTCCCCTTCTCTCTGCCGGCGATTACCTTCACCGTATCATTTTTCTTTATATGCATTCGATGGATCTCCAATAGCATAAAACTTTCAAACTTCTTTTATTTTTATACGACTTCCGGAGCAAGAGACACTATCTTCATAAACTGTTTCGCCCGCAGTTCCCGGGCGACAGGTCCGAATATTCGTGTGCCGAGCGGTTCAAGCTGATCATTGATCAGGACGGCGGAGTTCTCGTCAAACTTGAGATACGAACCGTCGTTCCGGCCGATCTCCCTCCGCGTTCTCACGACAACCGCCTTATGGACATCCCCCTTCTTCACCTTCGAATTGGGAATCGCCTCCTTGACGGACACAACGATAACATCACCCACACGGGCGTACCTCCTCCGTGAACCACCAAGGACCTTTATACAACAGACCTTTTTGGCCCCGGAATTATCAGCTACCTTCAAAAAGGTTTGCATCTGTATCATAACAAAAACTCCGCCACTAGAATCCCGCTATTTTGCCTTCTCCAGTATCTCGCACACTCTCCACCGCTTTTCCTTGCTGAAGGGGCGTGACTCGGCAATCACTACCTTATCTCCCAGGCCGCATCGGTTCTCTTTATCGTGGGCCTTATATTTTACATGTCTCTTGATGTACTTATGAAATTTGGGATGCTTGACCAGCCGTTTTGTCAGAACGACCACCGTCTTGTCCATCTTGTCGCTGACCACCATCCCCTGTATCGTTCTCTTTTTACCCCTGGTATCATCCATACTAACTCAGCTCTCCTCTTTCCCTGAGAACGGTCTTTACGCGGGCCACATCCCTCTTCACCTTCTTGATCGCGGAAGAAGACTCCAGTTGCCCGGTTGCAAACCTGATACGAAGCCTGAAGAGCTCCTCGGCAAAGCTCTTCTCCTTTTCTTTCAGCTCATCCACGCCAAGATCTCTGATTTCCTTAATTTTCATCAAATATCTCCCTGGAAAGAACCTTGGTAGCCACGGGAAGCTTGTGCGAAGCAAGCCTCAATGCCTCACGGGCAACATCTTCCGAAACTCCCTCCATCTCATAAAGAATCGTGCCCCTCTTGACTACGGCAACCCACTCTTCAGGAGCTCCCTTCCCCTTTCCCATACGGGTCTCTGCCGGTTTTTTGGTGATCGACTTGTGGGGGAAGACACGTATCCATATCTTACCGCCACGTTTCACATGACGGGTTATCGCGATACGGGCCGATTCGATCTGCCGCGCTGTTATCCGGCCGCTTTCCAGTGCCTGGAGCCCGTATTCGCCGAAGTCCACCTTGTTCCCCTTATGGGCCGCGCCCTTTATGCGGCCCTTCTGGATCTTCCTGTATTTTACCCTTTTTGGTGCTAACATAATAATCCTATCCCTGCGAGTCCCGGATATTTTTCTTGTCCGGCAGGATCTCGCCATTAAATATCAAGACCTTTACACCTATGATCCCGTAGGTCGTCTTTGCCTCGGCAAAACCATAGTCTATATCCGCCCGCAGCGTGTGGAGTGGAACCCTGCCCTCTCGGTACCATTCCCTTCTCGCCATTTCCGCTCCGCCCAATCTTCCTGCGCATGCCACCCTGATGCCCTGGACACCAAACTTGAGGGCCGTCGTTACGCTTCTTTTCATGGCCCTTCTAAAAGCCACCCTCCGTACAAGCTGCAGGGCGATATTCTCAGCCACGAGTTGGGCATCTGTCTCCGGTTTGCGTACCTCCAGTATATTGATGATGACATCCCCCGTCATGATCTTTTCGAGATCTTTCTTTATCTTCTCTATTTCGGTCCCTTTTCGCCCGATGATGATCCCTGGACGCGCCGTATATATGTTGATCTTCGCCTTATCGGAAGCCCGTTCGATCTCTATCCTGGATATACCGGCATGGAAAAACTTCTCCTTGAGATGCTTCCTGACCCTTATATCTTCATGGAGCAGCTCACTGTAATTCCGCTCAGCGAACCATACCGAGCGCCAAGTCTTATTAATGCCCAGCCTGAACCCGATGGGATTTACCTTTTGTCCCAAACCTTCACCTCCCTAGAGACTACCCTTCATCAAGTATAACCGTTATATGACTTGTTCTTTTGCGTATGGACGCCGCTCTTCCCTGTGCCCGCGCCCTCCATCTCTTCAGCGAAGGCCCCTGATCCACAAATATCTCTCGTACATAAAGGATATTCTCATCTATGTTGGGATTCTGGGCTGCGTTAGCCATAGCGGACTTCAAAACCTTCCTGACGATACCTGCGGCCTTCTTATCGGTAAAGCCGAGCTTTGCGTCCGCATCTTCAACCTTTTTCCCTCGGATCAGATCGACCACCAACCGTGCCTTCTGTGGCGATATCCGAACATGTTTCACAACTGCTTTTGCTTCCATTTATCACAAAACCCCGCGGCTATCTCTTTTTCAGCCTTGTTTTCCTGTCGCCCGCATGACTGTAAAAGGTCCTCGTTGGCGCAAATTCACCCAGTTTGTGTCCAACCATGTCCTCAGTCACATATACGGGGATGAACTTCCTCCCATTATGTACCGCGAACGTATGGCCTACGAGCTCGGGAGCAACCATGGAACGGCGGGACCATGTCTTTATCACCGCCCTGCCCCCTGCAGCCTCCGCTGACCGGACCTTTTTCAGAAGTTTCTCATTGATATAGGGGCCTTTTTTTATTGAACGCGCCACCTTCTACCCTCTTTTCTTCACGATATATTTATCAGAATTCTTGTTCTTCCTGGTTTTATACCCTTTGGTGGGAATCCCCCACGGAGTACAGGGATGCCTGCCGCCGGATGACTTGCCTTCCCCGCCACCCATCGGATGGTCAACGGGGTTCATAGCCACCCCCCGGACCTTGGGCCTCCTGCCCAGCCACCGTGTGCGGCCCGCCTTTCCGATACTGACGTTCTCGTTATCGAGATTCCCAAGTTGCCCTATCGTCGCCTTGCATTCCATCGGGACCTTCCGGACCTCCCCTGAAGGCAGACGGATCTGCGCGTACGAACCCTCCTTTGCCATAAGCTGGCCATAGGACCCCGCACTCCTGATCATCTGCCCCCCCTTACCCATCTTGAGTTCAAGGTTATGGATAAGAGAACCCAGGGGTATATTTTTCAGGGGGCTCGTGTTGCCTGTCTTTATGTCTACCTTCTCCCCGCTGACAATCGTAGCACCCACCTCAAGTCCCTGCGGAGCAAGTATGTATCTCTTCTCCCCATCTACATAGTGAAGAAGGGCTATCCGCGAGGAGCGATTCGGGTCATATTCGATAGCCGCTACCCTGGCGGGGATATCCACCTTATCACGCCTGAAATCTATAACCCTGAACTTCCTCTTGTGTCCCCCGCCGATATGCCTGCTCGTCATCCGCCCCCGGTTGTTCCGCCCACCGGTTCTCTTCAGCGGCCTTACAAGGGCCTTCTCAGGCTCCGTTTTTGTTATCTCCTCAAAGGTGAACCCCGTCTGGGCCCTTCTCCCCGGAGATGTCGGCTTGTATGTCTTGAGTGCCATATTACTCCAAAACCTCTTTTTTCTATACGCCCTCGTGAACTTCGATAGAACTGCCGGGAGCGAGGGTAATCACAGCCTTTTTCCAGTTTCGTCTTCTACCGATAACTTTTCCTACCCTCTTCTTTTTGCCGGATACGTTTATGGTATGGACATTCACCACGCTGACCTTGAATATCTTTTCTACGGCATAGCGGATGTCTATCTTCGTTGCCCCTCGATCCACCTCGAAGAGATACTTGTTCTCTTCGTCCCTGGCGATTGTGCTCTTTTCCGTAACGAGCGGTTTCTTTATGACGGAATATATATTCATTATGATAACAACGCCCCTTCTATCTTTTTCACTGAGGGCTCTAAAAGAACAAGATTATCATACTTCAGCAGATCGTACACATTGATGCCCTCTGATCGCATCATCTTCACGGCCTTGATATTCTGAGAAGATTTTTCCAATATGGTGTTTTTCTCATCCAGGACAAAGAGGGCGGTGCCGAGTTCAAACCGGTCCAGGACTTCCTGAAACCTCTTCGTCTTTATCTCATCCATCGGGAAATCTCTGAGTATGATGACCTTGTCTTCCTTCACCTTCATACTCAGGGCGGACTTCAACGCCGCCCTCCGCACCTTTTTAGGAACCTTGTAGGAATAGTCCCGGGGGTGGGGACCGAACACGGTTCCACCGCCTCTCCAGAGGGGGGACCTCGAGGTACCGGCTCTCGCCCTTCCGGTTCCCTTCTGACGCCACGGTTTTCTTCCCCCGCCGCGGACATCACTCCTGGTCTTGGTGGAAGCGGTCCCCTGCCGCCTGCATGCAAGCTGCATCCTTACCACTTCATACAGGATATGTTCATTCACTTCGGCGCCGAAGATACTATCGTTCAGCTCCACCTCGGCTACCTTGGTTTTTTCTATATCATATACATTCAGAACGGGCATTTTTACTATCTACCTTATAGTTTAATAGAATCCTTGATCAAAACGATACCGTTCTTGCTGCTGGGGACTGCGCCCTTCACCAGAATGAGGTTTTGTTCCGGCCGCACACCCACCACCATCAAGTTTTGAACGGTCTGTCTGTTATTACCCATATGCCCGGGCATCCTCTTGCCCTTGAAAACCCTGGAAGGCCACGCACTGGCGCCTATAGACCCGGGCGCCCGATGAAACATCGAACCGTGGGTGGCCCTGCCACCCTTGAATCCATAACGCTTGACCACACCTGCAAAACCCCGGCCCCTGGTTGTTCCGACCACATCGATATAGTCACCTACCTTGAAGATATCGGCCTTGAGCTCCGAGCCCACCTCATACTGATCGGTAGACTCCAGCCTGAACTCTCTGAGGATTCTGAATGAGCCCTTATCGGCCTTTTTGAAATGCCCCTTGAGGGGTTTATTGACGGCCTTCTCTTTTACCCGATCAAATCCGAGCTGGATGGCATCATACCCATCAACATCCCCGGCCTTCTTCTGTATGACAACGCAGGGTCCTGCCTCGATAGCAGTAACGGGGATCACAGAACCGTCATCCCAGAATATCTGGGTCATACCCAATTTTTTGCCTATCAGTCCATTCTTCATGACATCTACAACTTCCCATGCATCTTTTTGACAAAAAACGAGGAGATGAAGCCTCAAAAATCATCTCCCCAATCTCCGTCAAACCTATAACTTTATCTCTACATCAACACCGGCGGAGAGATCAAGTTTCATCAATGTATCCACAGTGGACTGTGTCGGCTCAACGATATCTATAAGTCTTTTGTGCGTTCGTATCTCAAATTGCTCTCTGGATTTCTTGTCAACATTGGGCGATCTGTTCACGCAATACTTATTTATCACTGTCGGAAGAGGAATCGGTCCCGCAACACGCGCGCCTGTCCTCTTCGCAGCTTCCACAATATCCTGTGCCGACCTATCAAGGAGCTTATAATCGTAAGCCTTGAGACGAATTCTTATCTTTTGATTTTCCATTTAAACCCTTACCAAACCGGAGCCCTATTCTATAATTTCGCTGACAACACCAGCCCCGACAGTCCTGCCGCCCTCACGGATAGCAAATCTCAGCTTGTCCTCCATGGCGATAGGGGTTATCAGTTCTACGACCATCTCCACGTTATCGCCAGGCATCACCATCTCGATCCCCTCGGGAAGATGGGCCACCCCTGTCACGTCCGTTGTCCTGAAATAAAACTGCGGGCGATATCCGTTGAAGAAGGGCGTATGTCTTCCACCCTCTTCCTTCGTGAGGATATATACCTGTGCCTTGAACTTCGTATGGGGGGTGATGGAACCTGCTTTCGCAACAACCTGACCCCTCTCAACATCTTCCCGCTTTGTGCCCCTCAGAAGAAGGCCCACATCGTCACCGGCCCTTCCCTCATCGAGAGTTTTCCGGAACATTTCAACGCCGGTGCATACCGTCTTGAAGGTCGGTCTGATCCCTACGATCTCCACCTCTTCACCCGTCCTGACAATTCCCCTGTCAATACGGCCGGTCACAACCGTCCCGCGACCGGAGATGGTAAAGACGTCTCCAACCGGCATCAGGAAAGGCTTTTCGAGGTCTCGAACGGGCTCCGGGATGTACGCATCGACGGCGTCCATGAGTTCCCAGATGCACTTCGCATCTTCGGAATTCGGATCGTCACTCTCCAGGGCCTTCAGGGCCGATCCTCGGATGATCGGGAGATCGTCGCCGGGGAATTCGTAATCCGTCAGGAGTTCTCTCAGCTCGAGCTCAACGAGGTCAAGGAGTTCAGGGTCATCAACCAGATCGACCTTGTTCATGAAGACAACGACGTACGGCACCTGCACCTGCCTGGCAAGGAGGATATGCTCCCTCGTCTGCGGCATGGGGCCGTCCGAGGCCGCCACCACCAGTATGGTGCCGTCCATGTGAGCGGCACCCGATATCATGTTCTTTATGTAGTCGGCATGCCCCGGGCAATCGACATGGGCATAGTGCCTCTTTGCGGTTTGATACTCAACATGCGCAATATTTATGGTAACCCCTCGTTCCTTTTCTTCGGGGGCGTTATCAATCGAGTCAAAGGGCATATATTCGGCAAGGCCCTTGGTGGCCAGTTGCTTTGTTATAGCTGCAGTCAATGTGGTCTTACCATGATCCACATGTCCGATTGTTCCGATATTTAAATGTGGCTTTGTCCTTTCAAATTTCTTCTTTGCCATAACCATTACCTCCTTTGTTTAAAAATGGTCACCTGATTCCCTTATCAATTCGTTTTCTAGTCTACTCCCGTAAGATATCCCGCTTCAACTTATCTGTGACTGCAAAAAAACACTCCGAATTCCGGTCCGAAGGCCGCTCTCTCTAAAATCTGTAGTGGGCAAACGCCTTATTCGCCTCAGCCATCTTGTGGGTGTCTTCCCTCTTCTTGACAGACGATCCCCTCCCCGAAGCCGCATCCATGAACTCGGCCGCCAATTTCTCCTTCATGCTTTTGCCGACCCGCGACTGGGCATTCCCTATCAGCCACCTGATCGCAAGGGCCGTTCTCCTCCCCGGCGCGACCTCCGTGGGAACTTGATAGGTGGCACCACCTATCCGTCTCGATTTTACCTCAAGGACAGGCCTTACGTTGTCCATCGCCTTTTCAAAGACCTCAAGCGGTGAACCCTTCATCTTGTCCTCTATAATGTCAAAGGCGCCATAGAGTATGGTCTCGGCAACGCTCTTCTTTCCTTTTTTCAGCAGATTGTTAACAAACCGTGCCACCAGGGCACTGCTGTACTTGGGATCTGCCAGTATCTTTCTCTTTGTCACTACTCTTCTGCGCGGCATATGGCTATTCCTGTCTACTTCGGTCTTTTGGAGCCGTATTTCGACCTGCTCTGTTTCCTGTCCTGCACCCCTACGGCATCGAGTGAGCCCCTTACGATGTGATATCTGACCCCGGGAAGGTCCTTGACCCTGCCGCCCCTTACGAGAACAACAGAGTGCTCCTGAAGATTATGTCCTATGCCCGGTATATATGATGTAATCTCGTACCCGCTGGTGAGACGAACCCTGGCAACCTTTCTCAAGGCGGAATTCGGCTTCTTGGGGGTAGTTGTATAGACCCTCACACACACCCCTCTCCTCTGAGGGCAACCGGCAAGGGCCGGGGCCGAGGTCTTCTTTTTCGTCTTTGATCTGCCCTTCCGTATCAACTGGTTTATCGTAGGCATTCTTCCTCCAGAAATCCTTCCCGCTCTATCTCATAAAGACCGCTGTATCTCCGCAGCAGCAAAGTAGCGGTTTGTATCAATTCACGACTTGACTGTCAAGGCTTTTCTCTATGTTCTCTTAATTTATTTGCTGGTTTTTAGGGATCGGATTTTCGGCCTCAACAACTATCCCCAGCTTTTTATACATGGGAAGCCCCGTACCCGCAGGGACCAGTCTCCCCATGATCACATTCTCCTTAAGACCCCTCAGGTGATCCACCTTGCCGGCCAGGGCGGCCTCTGTAAGCACGCGGGTTGTCTCCTGAAAAGATGCCGCGGATATAAAGCTTTCGGTGTGGAGTGATGCCTTGGTGATCCCGAGGAGCACGGGAACGGCGATGGCCGGCTTTTCTCCCCGTTTGATTGCCTCTTCGTTTTCCCCCTCAAAGGCGGTCTTGTCAATCTGCTCATCCACGAGGAAAGCGGTGCCCCCGGAGTCTGTCACCCGTACCTTCTTGAGCATCTGCCGCACGATAATCTCAATGTGCTTGTCATTGATCTTGACCCCCTGCAGGCGGTACACCTCCTGCACCTCGTCGACCAGGTAACTCGCCAGCTCCTTTTCACCCTTGATGTCCAGGATATCGTGAGGGTTGCTGGATCCATCCATCAGGGCCTGACCTGCTACGACCCGGTCACCCTCCTGGACACTGATATACCGCCCCCTGGCGATCAGATATTCCTTGGAGTCTCCCACGTCGGGGGTCACGATGATCTTTCTCTTTCCCTTGGCGTCTTCGCCGTAGGATATTTCACCGTCTATTTCAGCTATAACGGCATACTCCTTCGGCTTTCTCGCCTCAAAGAGCTCTGCGACACGCGGGAGGCCGCCGGTAATATCCTTTGTCTTGGTGGTCTCCCGGGGAATCTTGGCGATAATATCACCCGCCCTTATGGTACCATCCTCCGAAACGCTGATATTCGCCCCGACGGGGAGTAAGTGTCGTGCGATCGTGTGGGTTCCCGGGACCCGGGCTGTCTTCCCTTCCTTGTCCTTGATCGAAACCCGGGGTCGCAGATCGGCGGCCCGGTACTCGACAATGACCTTTCTCGAAAGACCGGTGACCTCATCAACCTGCTCCTGCATGGTCTTTCCTTCGACAATATCTCCAAACTTCACCGTTCCGTCAACCTCGGAGAGTATCGGAATCGAATAGGGATCCCACTGAGCAATCAGTGTGCCTGCCTTGACCTCCTGCCCTTCAGCAACCTTCAGGACCGCCCCATAGGGAACGGAATATTTACCGCGGTTCCTCCCCTCCTGATCCAGGACGTGGACCTCCCCCTTCCTGCTCATAACAACGGCTCCGCCATCCTTGTCTGCAGTCACAATATCAACGAACTTCAGTATCCCGTCATGCCTGGATTCCAGGGTGGAGTGTTCCTCAAATTTCGCGGTACCGCCGATATGAAAGGTTCTCATGGTCAACTGAGTTCCCGGTTCACCGATAGACTGAGCCGCGATGATGCCGACCGCCTCGCCTATATTGACCAGATGACCGTGCGCCAGGTCTCTCCCATAGCACCGTGCGCAGACACCATGCTTGGCCTTACAGGTAAGGGCGGAGCGTATCAGGACCCTCCCCAGTCCGGACTTATCGATCTTTTCCGCAAGCGCCTCGTCAATCTCCTGATTTGCCTCCACCAGAACCTCTCCGGTAAAGGGATCCTCTATATCCTCCAGAGCCACCCTCCCGAGGACACGCTCACCAGCCGTTTCTATGATCTCTCCGCCTTCAACCAGGGCGGAAACGTAGATTCCATCGAGCGTGTTGCAATCCACCTCCATGATGACACTGTCCTGCGCCACATCGACAAGCCTCCTGGTAAGATAGCCGGAGTTTGCCGTCTTGAGGGCGGTGTCGGCGAGACCCTTTCTGGCACCGTGCGTGGAGATAAAGTACTCCAGAACCGTAAGGCCTTCCCTGAAATTGGCGGTAATAGGCGTTTCTATAATCTCCCCTGACGGTTTTGCCATCAGTCCCCTCATGCCGGCAAGCTGCCTCGTCTGGGCTGCACTGCCACGGGCACCGGAATCGGCCATCATATAGATCGAATTAAAACTCTCCACCTTGGTCTTCCGGCCATCGGGCCCCTCTATCTCCTCGGTGCCGATACCCCGCAGCATGTCATCGGCAACCTTCTCCGTGGCATGGGCCCAGATATCAATCACCTTGTTATACCGTTCACCATCGGTTATCAGGCCGTCCATATACTGTTTCTGTATCTCGACGACATCCTTCTGGGCCCTGCCGACGATATCGGTCTTGCTCTCGGGAATGGTAAGATCACCCATGGCGATCGACAGGCCGGAGAGCGTGGCATACTTAAAGCCAAGATCCTTCACCCGGTCCGCGAGGATAACCGTCGTCTTTGCCCCGGAAGAGCGGTAACAGTAATCGATCAGGTTGGCTATCTCCTTCTTGTTGATCACCTTATTGATAAATTCAAAGGGGATGCCATCGGGAATAATCTCATACAGCAGTATCCTGCCGACGGTCGTATCGACCAACTGCCCCTCCATCCGGACCTTTATCCGGGCGTGGAGATCAACCGCCCCCGCATCATACGCGCTCCTCACCTCATCGGGTCCGGAGAAGATCATCCCTTCCCCTTCGACATACTCCCGTGTCCGGGTCATGTAATATATGCCGAGAACCATGTCCTGGCTGGGAACGATAATCGGTTTCCCATTTGCGGGCGAGAGTATGTTGTTGGTAGACATCATGAGGCACCGCGCCTCGACCTGTGCCTCAACCGACAGGGGCACATGCACCGCCATCTGGTCGCCGTCGAAGTCCGCATTGAATGCCGCGCACACGAGGGGATGGAGCTGCAGCGCCTTCCCCTCGATAAGGACCGGTTCAAAGGCCTGAATTCCCAGCCTGTGAAGGGTCGGAGCCCTGTTCAAAAGCACGGGGTACTCACGAACGACCTCATCCAGGGCATC
>CAZNBR010000039.1:0-15708 GCA_964571315.1 uncultured Syntrophaceae bacterium | reverse complement strand
CATGCCGGACTTGATCCGGCATGACATTTGACATGTTTAATTGCCGGAGTAATAAGCAAATATTATTCTTAAAATGATCTGATGTCACCTATATGGCATATCGGGGAAGGTGCCGTTCAATCCCTGCCGACGAGGCGGTGCCAGAGGCGAGCTTTTGCCGGATCTTGAATCCGGCAAACACCCAAAAGGATTTTCGATGTATAATGCAGGGTCCGTCTTAATCAGATTTCGCGGGACTCCTGCAGTGATCCTCCGGGCATGAGGGCAGAGGGCCTAAACGGGACGTACGATACGATCAAAGGGAGGTACAGACTATGGAATATGAGAACATATCGGTGGTACGCGAGAAAAATGATGCGGTTGTCATTATTACCCTTAACCGTCCTCAGGTTCTCAACGCCACAAACCTCGATTTGTGGGATGATCTGCATAAGGCGATAGGTGATATAAAAGAAGACAGGCGAGCAAGGGTGGTCGTGCTCAGAGGCGCCGGCAGCCGTTCATTCAGCGTGGGAATGGACCTGAAATCCACGTATGATACCTTTACCACTGCCATCGAGGAAGTGGGACGGGCAATTCACGGGTGCTGCCGTGAGATCATGCAGATTCCGCAGATAGTGGTTTGTGATGTCCGGGGGTATTGCTTTGGCGGTGCACTCGAGCTTATGCTGGCCTGTGACTATGTAATTGCCACGGAGGATTCTGTATTCTCGATGCCTGAAATGAATGTGGGCCTTCCGTGCATGGTTGAGTCGGCATTGCTTGTCCACGCGGTGGGACTGCATAAGGCCAGGGAGATGTGTTACTTTGCGTGGAAGTATGATGCTCACAGGGCCGAAAGAATGGGTCTCATCAATGAAGTCGTGAGCCTCGACACAAGAGAACAAAGGGTATCGCAGATTGTCGACGAACTGATCGGGAAAGATGCCACGGCCCTTGCCGTCCAGAAAGATATCATCTACAAGTGGCTTACCACCGACCTGGAAGCGGCAATGCAGTACTCTATTCTTGCCATGAAGCTGTGCCAGGGCTCACCCGCCCAGGTAACGGCCATGAAGGCATTTTTGGAAAAAAAGGGAAAGCATCCGGGGGAGAATAGCGACTAGATAATAAAACGACCTTCGCCTGCAACTCCTCAGAACCATTTCGGGAGAAAATCGATTATTACCGCTTGAAAGTCTCACCGTAATATCTCTTGACAGGATACCATAACGGAGTTAGTAGTTTACCGTACTTTGATCTTGAACGCGTCGTATGTGCTTGTGAACAGCTGTAACCTGGGGGGATTATGGTCTGATCATCCAAAGCCCTGTTTCTCAGAATGAGAGATGGGGCTTTTGTTTGTAAAAAATAGCTGTCACTATTTTTTGACGCACGAATCAACGGGGGCGGAATCAATGGGTAATTCGACGCTGCAGGAATCTTCAATCGGGTATTACGGGTGGGTAGTCGTGGGGATGGGTTTCCTGGCCGGATTTATCGGCTATGGTTTTGTTTATTCCTACGGGGTCTTCTTCAAACCGTTATCTTCTGAGTTTGGCTGGAGCCGATCGGTCATTGCCGGTGCCTTTAGTTTTTATGCCGTCTTGCATAATCTCCTGGCTTTCTTTGCTGGCAGGGCTGTCGATAAAATAGGCCCCAAACCGATTCTGGCGATTGCGGGGCTCAGCCTTGGGGCTTCCATGATTGTAATGAGCAGGGTAGATTCCGTCTGGGAGCTCTACGTCTATTTCGGCATACTTTTTTCCATCGGGTTGGCCTGTATCTTTTCTCCCGTCATGGCAACCGTTTCGCGGTGGTTCGCCGCCAAACGGGGCTTTGCCGCGGGGATTACCGCGACGGGTATCGGGGCCGGGGCCCTCGTCTTTTCCCCATTGAGCGCCTGGTTGATTTCCACTGTTGGCTGGAGGCAGTCGTATGTTGTCCTTGGCATCATCGCCTGGATCGTCTTTGTTCCTATCGTTATCTTTTTCAGAGAGGCGCCCGTTCGGACTATGGGTGATGCCTCACGGGGAACGTCGGCGGAAGGGTTGTCCTTCGGTGAAGCGATTAAAACAAGGACCTTCTGGGCTATTGCCCTCTCTTTGATGTTTCTTGATATAGCGATTTTTTCGCTTATGATGCATATCGTCATGCTCGCTTCCGACAGGGGGATGTCGATCATGATGTCGGGAGGCCTTGCGGGACTGATCGGAGGGGCAAGTCTTTTCGGAAGGCTCGGCGCCGGCTATTTCTCTGATCACCTCGGGAGAAAAAGAATCTACATTTGTGCAAGTATCTTTCAACTGGTAATGTTTATCTGGCTCCTCTTTGCCGTGGATACATGGATGCTGGTTGTCTTTGCCGTCTTTTTCGGCGTGAGCTATGGATCGTGGGCGGGAATCATGGGTGTACTTCCCGCGGATTATTTCGGGTACAAGGCAACGGGTGAGATTCTTGGATTTATTGTTATTCTTTGCGGCGTCGGCGTTGCCATCGGCCCCTTCCTGGGCGGACTTATTTATGATAAGACCGGGTCGTACGATTATATGATTGTCATGTGTATCGCCGCGACAGTATGCGCGGTGATCTTGGCATCCTTTATGAAGCCGGTTATCAACCCGGACGAGTAGGATGCTGCCACTATTTTTCCCTGAGCAAATTTGGTTAAACAAATCGCGAGTAGAAAATGACGATGATAAACGAGGAGCAAATTTTCTTTGAAAGCGGAGGGCTGACCATCGAGGGGCTCTATGCCCCGGGCGACGGTTCAAAGGGCGTGGTCGTCACCCACCCCCATTCCCAGATGGGGGGGAGCATGGCGAACAATGTGGTGGATGCCCTCGTCTCCGCTTTCCACGACCACGGGTACGCGACCCTGCGGTTTAATTTCAGGGGCGTGGGGAGAAGCGAAGGGAGCTTCGACGACGGCGTGGGCGAACAGGACGATGTCAAGGGGGCCATCGCCTTCCTGAAGGAGAAGGGACTGGGCGACATAACCCTGGCGGGTTACTCCTTCGGCGCGTGGGTCAATTCGAGGGCTCTTGCCGGGTATGACGGCCTGTCCGATGTCATCATGGTATCACCCCCCATAGATTTCGTGCAATTTGACTTTTCTCACCTCACGGGGAGATGCGGCCTCATCATCTGCGGCGACAGGGATCAGTTCTGCCCCCTGCGTCCCCTGGAAGAAATAGTCCGGCAATTGGGGTGTAGGCTTGAGATCGTCCGCGGGGCCGATCATTTTTACTTCGGAAGCGAACAGGCGATACAGGACTACCTCAGCGACTATCTGAAATAGTCAAAGAGACTGTCTGATCACCCCGGGCACCATCTGAAAGCCCACGGTAATAGTTCTTGACAGGATAGCGTAATGGAGCTAGTGGTTTAACATGTTTTGATCTTGATGCATTATATCTGCTTGTGAACAGCTGTAAGAACCGAGGGGGGATTATGGTCTGATCATCGAAAGCCCTGTTTCTCAAAGAGAGAGATGGGGCTTTTTGTTTGTATAGGGTAGTCGCTGTCACTATTTTTAAAATTTCCCCCTTAAATTTTTAACTTTCCGAGCGTTAGGCATAAAATAACATGCAAAAAGATAATTCAACAGTAGTGCCTCGAATCGCATTATTAGGAATTTGCTCCCGAGCCCGATATGAGCGAGGGGAGCCTCCTGAGCTTTCATACATTGATATTCTTGGGCTTCGGAAAGTTGTCCTGCCATATATATACCCGTTTGACGCATCTACCCAATATCTTGCACTGGCAGTCTACGGTATTGAAATCTCAAATCCTGGTGCTGTCGTCCTGCGCAAACGTGATGGCAATCAGGTTTTTCGTTGTGATATTAAAGCTCAATCATCATCTGAAACAGCCATAGCTAATTCTAATGGAAAAAAACATAGTGATCCTAAATCAGGCATTCTTGTGGCGGTCAGCGATATGCCCTCATGGACTGTACTTTTAGCACCATTAAATGGTGTCGTTTTGAATGAGCCCCAAACACTAGAAGCCTTCTTGTTGACCAATGAAGGAGATATTCCTCTCGGTGGTCTTGTGTTTGGCTTGGCGAGCGCACCACCCTTGACCCCTGATCGCATAGCTGCGATCAAAAGTGACCCAAGGGCAATAAAGGCGTTACGACTGCATTTGGGGTGTAAGCATTGTGACTCCAAGCTCAAAGTATTTGCCGCTCTTGAAAAACCAGAAGAAGTTGGCGAAGGTTTAATTTGGTATCAAGACGTGCCAGAATCCTTCGAATGTAGCTGTGGAAAGACGAAACTCACCTTGGGGATTCTTAGAACAAACATGCAAGCCCTATTGGGGAATAGAGATATTGACGCAAGGAATCTTAGTTTCTCTGCCCTTTATGAGCACCGAGCAATTGATCATACCTCGAGTGATCTGTTACATCTTATTAAAAGCAAACCAAGAGAAGAAGATGTTCAACAATTTCTATCAAAAAACCCTATTATTTTTCATTTTCTTTCTCCTTTAAGGCTCTACGAAAAACCACCAATACTTTCGAAGCACCAAGCGGATTTTGCCATTTTGGACAGCCGAGGGACATTGCTTCTTGTCGAGATAGAACGTCCTGACATTCTTTTAATACGCAAAGACGGTGCTACAAGCGCCGAAATGGAACACGCAATTAGTCAAGTTCAAGATTGGCTTTTTCTTTATGAAAAACACCGTGGTGCTGTTCTTGATTGCCTTGACCTTGGAGACCGAGAAGTCACGAGAGTCAGGGGTTTAGTTATCGCAGGACGGGACGGTGGGTACGACGCTGAAAAACTAAGAAGATTTAAATGGCAGGATCGGGGCGCCATCGACTGCATGACCTATGACGATCTACTCAGCATTTTTGCCACGCTCAATCGTGAGATGAAAGCTATGTAAGCGTGGTTAAGGGTCAGGTCTTGCTTTTTGCCACCCTGGGCGAGATTTTGGAAAGTGGAAATACTTCCCTGAACGGAACACCTCTTTTGCACAATGCTCTATCGATCGCAGATTACGCTTCTTCCTTATTCAATTCATCAAGCCTGGAGAGCACTTCGCTGTTTTCGGCGATATCCCCCATTGAAGTGCCATAGTGTTTGTAACGTATCATGCCGTTCTTATCGATGATCAGCTGTGCCGGCATGCGTCCCAGCTTGAAGATCTTGACCTGCTGCCCATACAGTTTCGATACTCTGTGTTCCGGGTCGGCCAGACCGGTGAATGGCATCTTATGTTCGTGCCACCAGTCGGCAAATACTTTCTGATTCTCCGGGCCGATGACGATGACCTCGGCGCCCCTTTTAACAAAATCCTGGTAGTCCTGGCGCAACTGCGCCATATGCTTTCGGCAGTATGGTCAGACAAACCCGCGGTTGAAGATGAGAACGACATGCTTGCTTCCCTTGTAACTGGAAAGGTTCACCATGCGACCTTCGCTGTCGGCAAGTTCGAAGTCGGGGGCCGGTTTGGGATCGACTCTTTCGATGTCGCTCATGTCGCAACCTCCTTTGCTTTCGATCAATATGGATTTTCATCATACGCTTTGCCAAGGGGAAAGACCACCCCCAGTCTTCAAAATAGTGCCCTCTGTTTCCCCCTCCTTCGGTCCGGGACGCTATTCCCTTGACCCCATCGGGGGTTCCTTATATAACGAACCCGTTTACATCACCAAGGAGGTAGTATCATGAAGATTGTATTGTTAGGAGCGCCCGGGGCCGGTAAGGGCACCGTGGCGAAGCTCCTGTCGGAGATCGACGGGTCCGTGCAGATCTCGACGGGGGATATCCTGCGCGCCGCCGTGAAAAGCGGATCGGACCTCGGCAAAAAGGCGAAAACCTATATGGACAGCGGCGGTCTGGTTCCGGATTCCCTGATCATGGAGATCATGGAGGCCCGCCTCCAGGAGGATGACTGCGCGAAGGGATTTCTCCTCGACGGCTTCCCGCGTACGATCCCGCAGGCCGAGGCGCTCGAAAAACTGTTGGCCAGGCTGGGGATCGCCCTGGGTTTCGTGGCCAGTCTCGAGGTCCCGAGGGATGTCATCCTGGACCGCCTGACCACGCGCAGGACCTGCTCCAACTCCGCGTGCCAGGAGATATATAATATCAAGAGCAATCCGCCCGCCGCGGACGGGACGTGCAAGAAGTGCGGCAGCCCCGTCATACAGCGCGACGACGAGACGGAGGAGGCGATACTGAACCGCCTCGAGACCTACAACGAAAAGACCGCCCCCCTGATCGGCTTCTACGAGGGGAAGGGACTTCTCAGGAATTTCGTCTCCCTCAGCAGCAAGGATACGGTTGAGGAGATCAAAAAAAGCCTCAAGGGCTAAGGTCGGACAGCACACAACGTGATCGACTACGAAAAGGAACTCAACCCCGAACAGCTCGACGTGGTCCAGGCCGCGGACGGACCGATCCTCGTGATCGCCGGCGCCGGAAGCGGCAAGACGCGGGCGCTGACGTACCGGGTCGCCCACCTGATAGAGCAGGGGACAGACCCGGGGCGTATCCTCCTCGCTACCTTCACCAACAAGGCCGCGCGCTCGATGCTGTCGCGCGTGGAGACGCTGGTGGATGTGGACCTGGGGAGACTGTGGGGCGGGACCTTTCACCACGTGGGGAACCGTATTCTCCGAAGGTACGCCGGACTGCTCGGGTACGAGCGGAGCTATACGATCGTGGACGCGGAGGATTCCCGGCAGCTGATCAACACCTGCATCCGGGAGCTGGGGATCCATACCGCGGACGGGACCTTCCCCAAACCCAGTGTCCTGGGGGAGATCATCAGCCTCTCCGCGAACACCGGGATCGAGATGGAACGGATCATCGTGGAGCGGTACCGCAACCTCTCACGGTGCATCACCGATATCCTCAAGGTCGCCCTGCGCTACCGGCTCCGGAAGAAGGAGCTGAGCGTGATGGACTTCGACGATATCCTGCTCAACTGGCGCACCCTCCTGAACGATTTCCCCGAGATACGGGATGAGTACGCCGACCGGTTCCTCCACATCCTGGTGGACGAGTACCAGGACACCAATATCATCCAGGCCGACATCCTCGATCTCCTCGCCGCCCGCCACCGGAACCTGATGGTGGTGGGGGACGATTCGCAGAGCATTTACTCCTTCAGGGGGGCGAACTTCTCCAATATCCTGAAATTTCCGGAGCGGTACCCGGACGCGCAGGTCTTCAAGCTGGAGACCAACTACCGGAGCACGCCGGAGATCCTCGCCCTGGCCAATCTGAGCATCGTGAACAACCCGTACCAGTTCGAGAAGGTCCTGCGGGCCGTCAGGAAGAAGGGGGTGCGGCCCGTCTTCGTCCCCGTCAAGAATGTCCTGCGGCAGGCCGACTTCGTCGCCCAGCGGATCATCGAGCTGGCCGACGAGGGGATTCCCCTGGGGGAGATCGCCGTTCTCTACCGGGCCCACTATCACTCCATGGAACTGCAGATGGAGCTGGTCAGGAGGGGGATTCCCTTCGAGATAAGGTCGGGAATCCGTTTCTTCGAGCAGGCCCACATCAAGGACGTGACCGCCTTCATGCGGATCGCCGCGAACCCCCTCGACGAGATCGCCTGGAGGCGGGTGATGAAGCTCTACCCCAAGATCGGGGATGTGACGGCGCGCAAGATATGGGAGTTCGTCTCCTCGCGGGGAGAACCCCTCGCGGCCGTCTTTTCCGACGAGTTCATGAAGCAGGTCCCGAAGGGGGCCGCGGCCGGGATCGGCAGGTTCCGGGAGACACTGAAGGGGGTACTGGAGCTGTCCGCCTCCAACACGCTCACACAGATCGTCGATGTGATACTGAAGGGCGGCTACCGGGAATGCCTGGAGGAGAAGTACGGGGACGGCGCCTCGCGCGAGGAGGACCTGTGGCAGCTGTCGGCCTTTTCATCGGAATTCGCCTCGCTGGAGGAGTTCCTGAGCGACCTCGCCCTGATGACGAACATCACGGAGGAGGAGGCCTCCTACCGGCCGGAAGAGAACAACCATAAGGTCGTCCTCAGCTCGATCCACCAGGCCAAGGGGCTCGAATGGGCGGTCGTTTTCATGATCTGGTGCTCGGAAGGGATGTTTCCCCTGGCCCGCGCCCTGAAGGAACCGGGGGGCGAAGATGAGGAGCGGAGGCTTTTCTACGTTGCCACCACCCGGGCGAAGGACCAGCTCTATTTCTGCCATCCTCTGGTAGGCCGTACCCGGGGCGTGTGGAGCGCGGATGCCGTTCCGTCGCGCTTCATCGCGGAACTGGCCCCCTCCGGCCTCGAACCGGAGGAGCTTCCCTTCGATCAGTGGCTGATCCGCTGAGTTATCTCAGACAGTCTTCAGAACCAGGTGGTCCAGAGGAAACCGGTGCCTTTGGGAGGGTGACTGCGCGGGATACCCCACGGGGAGGGGGACAGTACCCCTAATTCTAAATTCATAACGCAGCAGTTCGCAAAGACAAACGTTGAGGGCTCCCGGTAAGTTTCCTTCAGAAAATAGGGGCCCTGCCCTCCATTTTTCTCATTTTTACCACGTATGATATGTTACTTTACCCCCTTTTCATGCCTTTGATAAGTCGTCATCTTTTTCAGACGGTCGACATATTCATCGTATGTTTTGATTCCCATTTTCCCTCCTTCTTTCTCTCAGATAACGGGTATGCGCGTATAATGGGCTCCACCCGCCTGTATATTCCATCAGCCGATGGACATGGCATAATCATACGCATCCTGAATGGCATCCATTACCCTTCCTATCTCCCTGCAATCCCCGATTGAATAAACCGGGACTTTTCCGGAAAGTTTCTCTTTGAGAGAACTTTCCGAAACCATACCTTTCGTGTAGACGATAAAGTCAACACCCTTGATGGAATCTTCCCCGACACCGGTTGTAAAGTAGACCGTTCCATCTTCGACCCTCGTTACGTCCGTGTCCGTGATAATCGGGATATTCAGCTCCTCCAGGGCCTGTAATAACAATTTCCGTGCGATCGGCTCCATGGCGGGGGCGATCTCTTTTGACCGTTTCAGTATGGTTATGTCATTTCCATTTTTGGCAAGGGTCTCGGTCATCTCGGCTCCGATGAAACCGCCGCCGACGATGATACCTTTCTTTCCCGTGGGCATATTGTGTTCCTGAAGAATCTCCGCCCAGCTCCATTCCTGCAAACCCGGGATGTCGGGGGGCTGGGGGTAAGCGCCCGTTGCCACTATCACGGTATCGTACGCGCCTATCAGTTCCTCCACGTTGGCCTCTTTGCTGACCACGGGAATCTTTTTCTGCACCTCCTGTATGAGGTAGTCGTTTATTCGTTTGAGGTTTCCTTTTCTCGGTGTCAAATGGGCGAGGTTAAACAACCCTCCCAGCTTGTCCTTTTCATAGAGGGTCACGTCGTGTCCCCTCTCGTCCAGGACGAGCGCCGCCTCCATCCCTGCAGGTCCACCGCCCACAACGGCCACCTTTCGGGGTTTCTCGACCGTGGGGACCGCTTCTTCAACCTTGCCGACTGCTGGATTCACAACGCACATAAGGCCTTTTCCGCTCTTGACCCCTCCGAGGCAACCATCAAGACAGGATGCGCAAGGACGGATAGTATCGGTGATTTCTCCCAACACCTTACCGATAAAGTCAGGGTCCGCTATGAGAGCCCTTCCGACGGCAATCGCATCTGCCATACCCTTTTGGAGGATTGTCTCCGGATCATCCTTTTCATTGATCTGACCGACGGCAATCACCGGGATCCCCACCTTCTCCCTGATACGCGAGGCAAAATCCCAGGTTTTCCCCTTGGGCACGGCCATATGCTGGAAATACCATGGGGGTGTTTCGCAGACGGAACCACTTGATATATGCAGTGCGTTCACACCCTGTTCCTCGAGAGCGACCGCGAGCCGCATCGCATCATCAAGGCCAAGGCCGTTTGGGGTCATCTCATCCGCACTCAGCCGTACAATGATCGGAAGAGTGACGGCCTTTTTCACCCGTTTCAGCACCTCGAGGCCGTAGCGGAGCCGGTTTTCCCAGTTCCCGCCGTACTGATCGGTACGGTCATTGACCGCTTCCGATAGAAATTGGGCGATCAGGTATCCATGCCCGAATTGCAGTTCCACGAAATCATATCCCGCCTTCTGGGCCCTGATGGCGGCTTTCTCAAAAAACTCTTGAGATTCTTCGATGCGAGATCGATCCATCGCCTCAGGCTCTTGGACGCCGGTGGGACACATCCGCTCTGAGGAAGAGAAGAATTGATTGCCGGGGATAGCGGGATTCGCCATTCTCCCCGGATGATTCAGGTGTGCGATTGCCAGGGCCCCGTTTGTATGGATGACGTCCGAGAGTCTCTTGAGTCCCGGCAACATATCGTCACTGTGAATCCCTATCTGAACGGGCAATTCCCGTAGTGTCGGATGCAGGCAAAAAGGCTCCGGGGTGACGGCCCCTACGTGCCTGCTTCGTCTTTCGAAAAACTGGAGATGATGGTTGGTTACTTCCCCTGTGGGTACTCCATATCCCGTCTTGACCGGGGCCATGATAGCCCTGTTCTTTATTGTCGTATTCCCGATGGATAGTTTGGTTGACAATATCTGCATAAAAGGCCTCCTTTTGTTCGACGTAACACCGATGTTCGTTTATGTGCAACATTTGATCGAATCTTCCGTGTTTCGATCAATACCTAACTCGATACGGAACGTTGTGCGTGAACCGTGGTGGTTGGTCGTCCATCAGAGATAGATCTCCCCGGCGTACCAGGCCAATCCAACCAATAGGCCCACGGAGAGATTGATAACCTTGACAGAGATGAAGTCTTTTTTTGATTCCGCAAGCAGGGGGAGCATTCCATGGCCGTCCTGTACGACGGAACTTGCCAGGAGGATGCCGAAGGAGATTGTCCCTTCGGCAAAGAGGGTCACGAATATCATGTGCGGACCCGATTCAGGAATGAGTCCCACGAGACATGCGATTAGGAGGACAGTCAGATAATTCGCCTTGATCCAGGACCCGAGATCGAGAGAGTGGAGCAACAAGGCCATCAATACCAGGGCGCCGAGTGTCCACAGAAACACCCGTGGTATATGAACTTTTACGATGTGCTCCCACAGGTGTTCCTCAAGAAAGTGCTCGGGCACCGTCGCGGTAATGAAAAGTGCGACAAGGGAGCCCCCCAGCAGGGTCACCTTTATCAAGTTCCATGCGGGGGGACCCAGCTGGCCGGAGAGCAGCGCGGCGATGAACAATACCAAGGAAAAGAGCAGTACCCCTCGTTGCAGTGTGAGATTCTTCATCTGGTTCAGGATTTCGCCCCTGGGAAAACAGACACAGTTCTCGTCATGAAACTCGAATCCCCTGTCTTGGCTTCCCGGGGCGACCATCCCCGGTTTGAAGAGCAGATCAGTCAGAAAGCCTGCACCCAGTCCGATTACCAGCAGGATCAGTGTGAGAAAGATTGTCATACGCGGAAACAAGGAGAGCATGACAAAGGCTTCATCGCCGCTGGTTGCGATCATGACAGTAACCAAGGCGCCGAAACTCACCACGTTATGAGTATAAAGAGCTACAATGGTAAATGCCCCCAGACAACCGGGCGTAGCGCCTAAAAATGCCGCCAGAACATACTGCATCCAAGGGTATTTTTTTAATGATTCCTGCCAATCACCTTTGGTCAGCACATTGACATATTCAATGATCAACATCATCACGAATACGAAGCTCGTTATTGTCAATGCGTGCTTAGCGGTTTCGATAATCATGGCGCTTTCTTTTTAAAACGTGCACGGTTGCCCGTATTTTCTCGACAGAACAGGCTGCTTTCTGGATGTTCATAAACCGTCAGGATTATTTCCGGGCTAGGGCGTCGCGTTTATTTTTCAGCTATTCTTCTTCATCCAGATTCTATATAGCTTCTCGCCCGTTTCTTCGAAACACCGGTACCCTGTTGGATCAATTTCCTCCACCATGGCCGTTCCCAGTTCCCTGCTCTGTTCCAGCCAGTTTTTAAAATGTTCTCCGCCACCGACATACACTTTTATCCAGCAGTTTCCTTTCTCGTCTGTCTTTTCTTTCACAAGGTTCTCTTCGGCTATTATCTCCTGCATGGTCTTTGGCATTTTTATTGACAGCCTTCTCGTTAAAATCCCACGGATATAACCCCCACTCCGGTACAAACGCTGCTGATAGTTCCTGTTTCGCTCTGCCTTGCCGGATTTTGCAGAACAGGGAGAGAAAACGACTTGTTCGATAGATATTTCACACTTATCGTGTCATCTGGTTGCCGCATAGAGGACACTTCAAATCATAACATGGTGTTCCGGTCTCATGGGCAACTCTGTGACCACAATGGGGGCAGACACATTCTCCACCTGTTCCGAGTCCCCGGCCTCCCATCCTTTCCCGGCCGGTGGCACGCCCCGAACTTTGTCCCATACCACGTCCCGTTCTTGGTCCTGTTCCTTGCGGACCCGTTCCATCTCCTCTTGGCATTACAACCACCTCTCTTCTTTTTCGATGCGTCAGTGACGTCATCTTCATGGTTGCTCTTTGTACATTGTTCTTGGAAATTCCATTTCCATATTACAATTACCGGTTCGGAACCGGTCGGGTGAATCCTCGTTACCCCTTTGCCGGTTGTTTCAGAATAATGTGCTTTCTCTCATCGCCCCTGTTTTTGGCCTCTTCTATCAGTCCCATGTTTTCGTGTATCATGTGTATGGCATCGTGAATACTGTCAGTTCTCACCGCAACGCATACAAATCTTTTCAGCAACCTCACTATATTGGGCCCGAATTTCCTGCCTGCTATAACATCAACATCGCCGAGTACAGAAGATGTGGCCTTCGCTTTGCCGGGATCACCATGTTTCATTGATTCGTTTTCCACATATTTTACGTTCTTTCGTGTTTCGATGAACTTTTCTTTTAAATCTGAAAACTCATAAATCCGAAAATGTCGTGCCATTCCAAAATGGTCGTCGTTGAAAAACTCCCCGTCATCGGTTGAAAAAGCAATAATCAATCCCATATGAATTCTCCTCCACTTTGTGTTTCATTATGAACCGGAAGCGTAAAGCATTCGATTCCACTTTTTTTACTTTTCATTCCTCCATTATGACTGTATCTTTTCACTATTTGTGATCATCACTTTTTCTTAAATTCTAAGACACCTGCTTCGATACTCGTTTTTGCACCGCCGATGTGATGCATCTGGCAGTTATTCTTTTTTTGTGGCCGCTTCCAAAATCTTTTTCAACAAAGCCGGTTGTTTCAGAAAGTAACAACGGATATTCCCCTCCTTCCGGCAGTCCACTATTTCATGTCGTCTCAGGATTGCCAGATGCTGAGAGATATTTGCCTGGCCCGTTCCTATGAGATTTTCTACATCGCCTACACACTTTTCATTTTCTGACAGTTCCACCAATATCTTTAGTCGGGTGGGGTTACCCATGGCCTTAAAAAACGCCGAAACGGTTTCGTAATCCATAGTATTCATCACCATTACAACATTCAAATTACCATATATTCTAAAAGTAGAATACACTATTGATTTACTCTTTGTCAAGGAGACATTGACTTGTATCGGGAACGTGGGCCTTTGATCGAGCTATATTAGAAGTCAGAAATTGTTGAGGTAAATGTGAAACGAGGATGAAAATCGTAAACAGCGATCATTTTTGAACGGTTTGAGATTGTTTCGGAGGGATTGCCTCCTCGGTATCATGGGTTCTCAAGATCGGAGATGGGGTGATCCCCTCCAGGATTCTGGGAGCTCCTATCTGTGCGGTGGTATGTTCGTGAACCCGTTTTCTCTGCGTTCTACAACCATACCGGTATGTCCAGAACGTTCGCCGGGGAAAGATTATTTCACGATAATCTTTCCCCGGCGGAAACAGTCGTCCAAAAGCATAGATACGATTTACACAGATGTTCTCAGGGGGAGAATCGCCCCACACGCCGCATTCACGATGGGATACATGATTGGTGAAGACGTGAGCGCCGGATGGGTCCCCATCTGGAATTTCACGATATCGTCCGCCGTCATCTTATGCATGATACAGGCGCTCAGTACATTGATCATCTCTCCGACAGGCTTGCCCCCGGATATGGACCCTCCCAGGATCACGCCAGTATCTTTGGAAAAAATGAGCTTTACCTTGGTGTGGCAGGAGTTTGGCATGCCTCCCGGATGGGTATCCGGGGCCTCTGCCACACTGGTGACGATCTTGGCCCCGATCTGATTTGCCATCCGTTCGGTGAGGCCCGCGACACCGAAGGCCCGTTCATTGATGACCGTTGAAAAGACGCTGATGGCGCCGCAGTTCTGGTGGGTCGGAGAGAAGAGATTTGCGCCCGCCATCCGTGCCTCTGCGGTGGCTATGGACGCAAGCATAATCCCGCTCGGTCTCCCGTCAAAAAACGACTGTTTCTCCGCGCAGTCACCGCAGGCGTAGATATCCGGATCGGTGTAGGTCTGCATGTACCGATCCACCTTGATGGTATTCCTGAACCCGAGCTCCAGGCCGGCTTTTGCCGCAAGGGCCGTTTTGGGAACAGCACCTATCCCGAGTATTACCATGTCCGCCTTGATCTCTTTGCCGCTTGAGAGCTTGACTCCGGTGACTTTTCCATCACCCAGGATGGCCTCTACCTTCTCGTTTACCAGGATATCCACCCCGGTTTCTCCGAGTTTTGCCTGTGCCTCGTCACAAAACTCATTGTCCATTGCCATCTGCAGGCAGTGAGGGAGAGCCTCAACGATGGTTACATTGACATCTCTTCCCTTTCTGCATTCATCGGCAAATTCCATGCCGATGAATCCACCGCCGATGATGACCAAGTCTTTCACATTCTTCATGTGCTGGTAAACTTCCGATAGATAATCGAATTCCTTTTTGACCGGGTATACATTCTTTTTGTCTACCCCCGGGATAGGCGGCACGAGCGGAACTGAACCAGTGGCAAAGACAAGCTTCTCGTAGCCGATGGTTTCACCATCTTTCATGGTAACAATCTTTTTTTCGCGGTCAATATCGACGGCCTCGCCTTTGATGAGCTCTATATCATTAGTTTCCAGAAGGCCGTCGGGTATAACATTGTTTTCGGGACCGCCCACCGTTCCGTAAATATAAGGAATGCCACAGGGGATGAGAACCGTCCCCTCTTTTCTGATAAGGATGACCTTTTTGTCAGGATAGTGCCTCCGGCAACTGAGTCCTGCGGTAATTCCTGATAATCCACCTAAAACGACTACATCTGCTTTTTTCATTTAACCCCCTCCATGAGTTGATTGATATAATCCGAGGAGCAAATGCGATATTTTCCTCTATTGGGCACTTTGATAATTGATAAGAGTATCTTGGAAAGTATGTTTTTTGAAAAAACCGACTCAACGGCGTCTGCACGGTAAATGACTCTTTTGCAAATGTCAACGAAAAAGTTCCCTCAGGAACCATGAGAGAAATAACTAGGTCATTCCTCTCATGCGGTGCTGGTGTTGCTTATATAAGGATAGACAAGTAAGGGGTATTGTAAAAAACTGGATAAAAAGGGGGACTGCTTCCCCCTATCTCCGGCACTGTAGATGCTTCATTTCTGTAATGGGGAACTGGCAAAATTTTGTCAGTTCCTTTCTTCTACTCTTGTTCTGCAAACAATGGTAATAAAAGGGCATCGATGTTGTGTGTCCAGCGCCAACACCCTGTAATTCCATTTCTAATTCATTAGCGCATTAATAATCCAAGGCCAAGCGACGAT
>CAZNBR010000038.1:0-15738 GCA_964571315.1 uncultured Syntrophaceae bacterium | reverse complement strand
GAGTCCCAAAAGTACGAAAAACCTGCCCACTCAAAAGTTGGTGGTGGATTACGGTTCCCCCAAAGTGATTGACACACCGAAAAATCTGAGATAGAAAAAAGCGGGTCTGGCGGTGTGCAGTGGAAGACACGAGAGAACGAAAGAGTTTTGACTTTAAAAACCATGCCTTATCAAAACATATACACCATCTGTTACACGCAATGCCTTATCGAAACATGGTACGGGTTTATCAATCGAACTGAAAGGGAGGCACAGATATGAGCCAGGTAGAGACCGAGGTACTGATTATCGGTGGCGGGATTGGCGGCGCTGCCATAGCCAGGGAGCTATCCAGGTATAAGGTTGATGCGACCCTGGTTGAAAAGGGAATGGATTTTGGCCAGGGTATCACCAAATACAGTTCCACTATCATGTGCCAAGGGGCTAACGTTCTCGAGTTCAGGTCGGAGTATCACAACAGCCGGTTGGTCTGGGCCGGTATGCCCTTAATGGAGCCTCTGTGCCGGGAGCTTGATATACCATTTAAGAAGATCGGGTCGCTGGAGCTGATACAAGATCAGGCGGGGATGAGCCATCCTGAAAAGATGGTGCGAAGGTTCAACGACTGGAGCGGCAAGTATTTGCCTGCCGGTATAGAACCTCTCCAGTTTATTGACAGGGAGACCCTTCGCAGCTGGGAGCCCAATGTCAACAAGAAGTTTATTGCCGCCGTATATGACCCCAATATTGCGGTAAATGACCCGGTTCGACTGACCATGGCCCTGGCTGAGAATGCCAGGCACAATGGGATCAATACATTGCTGGAGACCGAGGTTCTGAGTATATCGGCGGGGACCGATGACTTTGAGGTGCAGACCAATAACGGATCTATTAAATGTCGGTATATTATCAATGCGGCCGGGGAATATGTAAACCAGCTGGCCCAGATGGCAAACGCCGATGATTTTGCCTTGTATCCGGTCAAGAGCTATCAGGCTGTCCTGGATAAGAAGGTGGGCGGGTTGATTGACCACATGGTCCTTTCGACAAAAAATGGTATGGTGTCCCCTACCATCCATGGTAATTTGTTCTTTGGCATCTCCCCCGGAACACAACGGCTGGGTAAGGCGCATGACCACTCCACCGACAAAGAGCTGGCGGATACCGCATTGAGGCATGCCCAGACATTGGTGCCTGATGTATCAGCCAAAGACATCATTAATTCCTTTGTCGGATTTATTGTGTTCCGGAATTTTGAGATAGGATGGCACGAGTGTACGGTCGGTGTGTCACGGTGGGTGCCTCGATTTATCAATGCCAGTATCGGTTTCCCCGGGATCTGTGCCGCCCCGGCGGTAGGCAAGGAGATGGTCGAGATACTGACCAAGGAGGGGCTTGAGTTAAAGGAGAACCCCCAATTCAGCCCCTATGAGAAGGCATTGCCTGATTTCAGCGAGCTTTCCGATGGAGAGAAAAAGCAGCTTATCGCTCAGGACCCGAGATATGGGCATGTGGTCTGTCGTTGTGAGACGGTAACGGAGGGGGAGATAGTCGAGGCTATCAAGAGGGGGGCCAGAACTCTCGATGGGGTTAAATTCCGATGCAGACCGGGTATGGGGCGCTGCCAGGGCGGTTTCTGCGGCCCCAGAGTCACCAGGATTCTGGCGCGTGAGTTGGGCATCCCTGAGGAAGAAGTGACGAAGAAGGGCGGCGAATCCCGGAATCTACTGTACAAAGGCAAGGAATTACTGGAGGCACAACAATGAAACTGCAAGACGTAGATGTAGCCGTAATCGGAGCCGGGCCGGCCGGCATGGCTGCTGCGATCAAGGCCAGGGAAGCGGGGGCTGAAAATGTAGTTATTATGGAGCGGGCGGAGGAATTGGGCGGACTGCTGCATCAGTGTGTGCATAACGGCTTTGGCTTGCTCTATTTTAACCAGGACCTCACCGGCCCGGAATATGGGCACCGCTTCATCGAGAAGGTTATGGATACCGGGGTACAGCCGCTGTTGGAAACAATGGTAGTCAGGCTTGACAAGGACAGGCAGATCGGCGCGGTCAATACCCGAGAGGGCTTTATTACCTTTAAGCCCAAGTCGATCGTGCTGGCTATGGGTTGCCGGGAGCGAAGCCGGGGGGCGCTCAATATCCCGGGCACGAGGCCGAGCGGCGTGCTCACCGCCGGAACAGCCCAGCGGTTTGTCAACGTTGAAGGCTTTGTTCCGGGCAAAAAGATAGTGATTTTGGGCTCGGGTGACATCGGGATGATAATGGCTCGCCGCCTGACGCTGGAAGGAGCTCAGGTTGAGGCGGTGGTGGAGATACTCCCCTATATAGGCGGTTTGATCAGGAATGAGGTGCAGTGCCTGCATGATTTTGAAGTACCTCTGTTCCTGGAGCATACCGTTACCCGAATTCATGGTGAACAGCGGATAGAGGCTGTGACCATAGCCAGGGTGGATGGCAGGAGGAACCCGATTGCCGGCACGGAGAGAACGATAGCGTGTGACACGCTCCTGCTGTCGGTTGGTCTTATTCCGGAAAATGAGCTGTCATTGATGGCGGGGATACGATTAGACCCGGTTACCGGAGGGGCCCTTGTCGATGAGACAAGACAAACGACCACTCCCGGTGTGTTTGCGGGCGGAAACGTGCTTCATGTCCATGACCTTGTTGATAACGTTTCCTGGGAAAGTGAGCTGGCCGGGGAGAGTGCCGCCAGGTTTGCCGTAGAAGGAAAGCAGAACGGAAGGGGTGAGATCAGCGTAAAAGCGGGAACGAACATCAGATACGTGGTCCCCCAGACCATCAGCGGCCAAAGGGAGACAACCCTCTACATGCGGGTGAACGAGCCCGATGAAATGGTTAGGATTAGAGTAGGCGACATTATGACCAAAGGGATCCGAGTGGTCAAGCCCAGCGAGATGCTGAAGATTGAGCTTTCCGTAGAGGTATTGGAGAAGCTGAAAGAGGGAACAAAGGAAATAGTCGTAGACTGTGAGAAAAGAGGAGGAAAATAAAGTGGCAAAAGAGAAGACGTTCATCTGCGTCGGTTGTCCACTGGGGTGTGAGGTAACTTTAACCATAAATGATAAAGCTGACGTAGTCGGATTTGCCGGCAATAAATGCAAGGAAGGGGAAAAGTACGTTCTGGAAGAGTATAAGAACCCGGTGCGTACCCTCACTGCCACTGTTTTGACTGAAGGCAGCTCCCAGCCCTTGCTGGCAGTGAGAACCAGTAAACCGATCTTGAAGACGAAGCTGGTACAAAGCATGGCGGTTATAGCCGGAACGCGGGCGAAACCTCCCCTTAAGATGGGTGATGTCATTGTGCCCAATTTGCTCGATACCGGTGCTGATCTGGTGGCTAGTAGTGATCTGTCTTCATAGATAATACATGAGGGGGTGATTTTTTAATGGAAGAAATAACTCTGGAAATGGCTGAGAAGATGCTCGAGGCTGCTGAGAGATGGACTGCGCTCGCCGGTTACCCGAGCAGCATTGCGGTAGTTGATAAAGCGGGGGCGGTGATTGCCGTCCATAGAATGGACGGTGCCGGGCCAATGACCACGGATATTTCGATCAATAAGGCCTTTTCAGCAGTGTATTCAGGCGCGCCTACCTTGATGTTGGCCAGAATGATAGACCCTCGCATGGCAGGGGAGACGCTTGGCAGCGGTGGGCTCGGGCTCCTGACACAGGCACGGTTGCGTCTTATGTTCATCCCCGGCGGCAATCCGATCAGAGATGGGGATATGAAGGTAATCGGCGGTATTGGCTGTAGTGGTGTTCCTGCGGGTGTTGGTGAAATAAGCGATACCACCGTTGTTCAGGCCGGGTATGCCGCCCTGTATGAAGAGTATGATTAGCCGAGCTAAAATGAAATACCAAGGGGGCCAGTGTTATGGTGATGAATATAGATATTGCCAAGAAGGTGATTAAGGCTGCGATACAGCAAGCCCAGGAAATGGACAGGTTGTGTAGTGTTGCCATTGTTGATGACAAGGGGTTCTTAGTCGCCCTCCACCGAATGGACCATGCCCCAATCCCGACGGTTGACATCGCCCGTGATAAGGCATGGACAGCGTCCACCTTTAGAATGCCGAGCTCTGATATAGGTAAGTTTGGTGACTCTTCAAACCCGGGCTTTGGATTTAATACGCAAAACTGGAATGACCGCTTAACGACGATCCCCGGCGGACTGCCGATTAACGATGGCGATGAAGTCATTGGAGGGGTCGGGGTAAGCGGAGGAACACCTGAGGAGGATGTAACTGTCTGCCAGGCTGCCCTCGCTACGGTATTCGCTTCGGATTGAGTAGCAAGATGGAAAAAATTACCCGTATAGCCTGGCCCATATGAGCCACCCTTTTGTCAAAAAGCAAAAAAAACATATAAGGGGAAAAATATTTTTCCCTCTGGCTCTTTACCCTAAAACTCACTGTTATTACTATGCATTATCGCATTCCCCGTACATGAATAGAAATTAGGAACCCACACTTCCCTGTTAACCGAATATTCAGTGATACTCCCCCGGCAGGAGCCGGGGGCATCTTTAGGCTACAAGCTTAAATCTGCTTGAGCCCTCCGGGCTGCCGCTGCATCTCCAGACAAGAGTCTGGAGTTTTATGCGGCTGAATAATAATTGCTGTGCACATGAAAAGATGAAGATCGAATACGAGCCGATTGGAATCATCCACTCCCCCTTTCGGGAGCTCGAGGGCATGCCGATTCAGCCGTCGGGCGCCGCCGATGTAAAGGGCACGGCCCAAGTGTTCGAGGATTTCCAGGCGGGGCTTATGGACCTCGATGGCTTCTCTCACATCATCCTGCTCTATCACCTCCACCGCAGCCACGGGTTCAACCTCCACGTTGTGCCTTTCCTGGATTCGAAACTGCGGGGACTCTTCGCTACCCGTGCGCCCAAGCGTCCGAATCCAATCGGGCTTTCTGTCGTTCGGCTTGACAGGATCGAGGGGGGTGTATTGCACATCCAGAACGTAGACATTCTCGACGGTACCCCGCTTCTGGACATAAAGCCTTTTGTTCCTGAATTCGATACTCAAGTGGAGGTACGTACCGGCTGGCTTGAGAAAGCCAGTAAAACCGCCTCAAGCCGGAAATCGGATGATCGCTTCGAATAGGACCGCGAACAGGTTGCGCCGTTTGGCTCTGCCCTAGTAGTTACGCAAAGGAATACTCAACAGATCAATGCCAATTGGTTTTCTCTGTGACAGAGAGTAGAGGAGCAAGAATGAGCACAACGACAAAGATAGGGATCATCATCTGCGACCGCTACCGCCGCTGCGCGGGCGGGAAGTGCCTCCGGGCGATGAAAAACAGGGAAGGGGCCTTCAGTATCTACGCGGATACCGGGGTTGAACTGGTCGGTTTTACAACGTGCGACGGTTGTCCCGGCGGCAACATAGAATACGCGGGCGAAGAGATGGTAAAGAATGGGGCGGAGGTGATCCATCTGGCCACCGGTCTGGTCGTCGGTTATCCCCCCTGCCCCCACATAGATACGTTCAAGGCCTTTCTTGAGAAACGCTATGGCGTGAAGGTCGTGGTGGGAACACATCCCATACCGAAAAAGTATCTCGAAATGCACACTCATCTTGGAACATGGGAGGACGCTGTCTGGAAGCCACGTATCGAGCCCACCATGGCGGATGAAGCGACCCGTGCACGTTACGATTAGTGAAAAATAGTCGCGGTGTCACTATTTTTGAAATGCTGCACGAAACATGTAAAAAAGTGTTAGACGCATTACACTAGTAAGATTTTCTGAATTTTGTTCCCCGGCATTTATGACAGGGCGGGATATGGCCAGTATTGAGTATCTTCATGCTGTTTCCGCATTCCTTGCACGTCATGGTCCCCGGGGTTGTTATCTCCCCCGTTTTGTAATCCAGCCCTGCTTCAAGCTTGTCTCCCCACTCTTCCAGTGTATCGCTGACGGTGTCGAGTATCTTGGCCAGGGAGCTCTGAATACCCGCTGCTACCCGATGGGGCTCAAGCACCTCACCGGCCGTTTTCCCCATTTTCAAAGCGGCATCCCTGGTGGCTTGAAGGTCCCGTATCAAAAAAGCCTTTAACCGCTCCCCCTGCTCATTTCCGAACTCACCCACCGCAATCATCTCTGCCTTTGCCTTCTCAATGGCCGCTTCCGCCGTCTCGGCTGTTTTGTCGCGCGCCTCCTCAATAAGTTCCTTCGATCGTAAAGCCAATTTTTCGTACAGGCCGACCTCTTTCTCTTCCTCTACGCTTCCCTGTTTTTCAGTCATGGTAAACCTCCTTGATGAATTTACAAGATACCTGCCTGATGCCATCTGAGTTTCCGAATAGATTACGTTGAATTTTATCATAATTAGAACACAATGCAACACGCGTATTGACCCAGAATAAATATTATTCAACGGGTGATTTTGATATGGGAGTGCGGATTATTACAGCGGGGATGCATCTTTCGATTGGAAGACACTCCTTTTACGGGAGTCCCTTAGGGGCTAATATTTCCATTTGTACTGATGAATCTTTTCCAAGACATCAAATTGTGACTTTCAGAAAGAACACCACGGGAAAAGCCATAATAGATAATGCCTTGCCTATCCTGTGGCAAATCTTGCACCCTTCATCTACAACTCATCAAAATCATTTCAGGAGAGAATCAACCATTATCGTTCGAAAGTGACGACATTTACAAGAAAAGGCAAGCAGGTACTCCTGGCTGCGGTCCAGGTACCGGTAAATGATTTTCTTAAGATAAGGCCGCCAGAAGCCATATTGACGTGAGAAATGATCATCATAGATCCCCACGAAGGTTTCAAAATAGTCCTCCACGCAACGGTAATAATCGGAGAACTGTGGATTCCAAAGGCGATAAACAGCGGCAGGAATGGACACGATCTCTCTCTTTCGAGAATATCATGCCGCCTTAATGTAGAACGATCGTTCTATTTGGAAGAACCTGGACGATGTTTCTTCTCGGCATCCCGCTGGACTCTTTGCAAAATCGAAATACAGGAGAAGGAGACTAACCTTGATAAGTTCGTAAAAAGTCGGGAATTCCTTAAAACGTCATTCCGGCGAAAGCCAAAATCCATTGATTTAATTATGTTCTGGATGCAGGATCAGGTTCGGCATGATGAATTAAGATTTTTTACGAGTTCATCAACCTTGATGGAGTCGTAAAAAGTCAATTCCGATGAATATGTCATTTCGACCATGGGGAGAAATCTTATCTTTTAAGCATGTTACGATTTAAAGATTTCTCGTTTCACTCGAAATGACAAGCTAAGGAGACTTTTTACGAGACCATCAACCTTGATTTCCACTAAGAATTGACTGGAGGATGTCGGGGCGGTTCGTGATGATGCCGTCGACGCCCATTTCAATAAGACGAACCATGGCACCTCGTTCGTCGGGTGCCCACGCAAAGACCTGAAGACCAAGCTCGTGGGCCTCATTCAGGAGGCTATATGTAATATGTTTGTAATAAGGCGCCCAGTACCGACCTCCGGCAGCCTTAACCGCTTTCGGTATCGAACCGTTGAAATCATCGATATCAAGGCCGGCAAGCCATGGAGACGCTCCGGGTTGGCCCGCTTTGATATTGTTCAAACTCCCGCCTTCAAGGGAAACATAGACCGTCGGAATTTCCGGTGCAATTTTTTGAACATGCACCAGGGCACGCCAGTCAAATGAAAGAACGCGGACTCGTCTGGCAAAATTTTGCTCGCGCAACAACTGAACCAGCGCATCGGCGACAGCTTCGGGTGGAGGCGTCATGTCGGGTTTTTCCGGTGATGTCTTGATTTCAATCCAGAGCTGCGTTTCTTTATCATAACTTTTAAATAGTGAAATGACTTCATGCAACGTCGGAATGCGTTCTCTGTCTGCAGGTTGTTGCTCTGGATACCGGCGTGCATACTTGGTGTTAGGCTTGAGACGGCCGACATCGTAAGTCTTCAGCTCAGCCAAAGTGAGGTCCTTAATGGCCGGCCCCTCCCAGTCCTTTAGCCATGCGCCGTCTGGTGTGCGAGCTATTTCTGGGTTTAGGCTGAAGTCATGATGGACGACGATTTTTCCGTCGGCAGTGATGAGAACGTCTAGCTCTACAGCATCTACTCCAAGGTTAAATGCCCATTTAAACGCTGCCAATGTGTTTTCAGGAGCTAGACCCGCCGCACCACGGTGCCCTATAACGTAAAATTTTTTTATCAGCCGCTCGGGCTTTAACTTGGCGTCACTTTTTTCAGTTGCCTGACATGCCGCAAAAAAGAATAGAACCGCGAATACGATCAGTATGTCAGCCGGGATGCGATATTTGATATATGTCTGTTTTGTCATGGATTTTCTCCCGTTCCAGTGGATTGAACCAATGATCCCTTAAATTAACAGGATGTGTAACACACTTACAATACTACCGCTATTTTGAAGAGATCAAGCTCAAAATATAAGGATGTCAGGTATTGCGAAACCAAACCCTGCTTCTCTCGCTTGACTGCGTATTTACACAATAGTATTAATTTGTTAGCACTAAATTGATTTTGGGAGTGAAAAATCTTCCAATATAAGCTAGAATCTAGAGCATACGTTTTAACTTCACAGGCAGAATGCTACTACATCAGGTTAGTTTTTGGAAAACCAAATGTCTGTGCCTCCGCTTCTAACGTACGATAAAGGTGGAAAATTGGATCTCAAAAAAGATAAAGTGATTCCAAAAAAGAGATTGACAAAAGCGAGAATACCTGATTACATAGTTTTATCATAAGTTTAGCGGTAAACTAAGAACGACTGTTGATTCTGGTAAACAAATGAAAGGAGGTGTAAAGGCAGAGTACCGGGTAACACTTGCAACTTCTGATAACGGCGCTTCAGTTTGATCCGAGCGTCCGGTGTCGTAAATTGCCAGACAATTTTGCTCGCGCTCTTATTTCGCTCTCTTTCCCATCCAACCACTTCAGTTTGCATGATTGCCAGGTCGGGAATCCGGCGATCAAGACACTGTCCTTTCAGGACGCTGAGTTCGATCTCCACCATGTTCAGCCAGCTACCATGTTTTGGCGTGTAAGGGATATCAAGTCGTTTTGCCACAGGTCTAGCTTCCCTGGGCTCGAATGTTTCGCAGGGTGAGGCGATAGTATGGGGGTTCAATTTATCCATAACCAGGCGTACCGTGGTCGCTCTCGCATCGCGTTCATCAGGCATCTGTTTGATCTGCATCACTCAATTCTTTCGGGTACAATGTTCAGTTACCGCTATATGTCGTTTACCGGCCAGCGGTTCCACTTCCGTAAATATTTCTACCACACCGTTTCTGACGTATTCATAGTCAAATCGGAAACATTCCATGCCGAACCATCCGCACTGGCGTCACACAGTAGCAACGCACGGGCATGGATAAGTCTTCTGGCGTGGGTCTTTCCCCGGCGGGTCACTGTCTCAAGCTCTTTGCGTTCCTCTTTGGTCAGCGTTACTCGATATCTCGGGGACATGGCGACCTCCTTTATTGAGGAGTCGCCGGTACATTTTATTTTCTCTCAATACGAAAGATATACTGTTACATGGTAAGAGTAGGGAAAGGTGTTTTTTTGTTAACTGCAAGGGAAAGGAGGGTATTACATGAAAAAGTATAAATTTTTATTAGTAGCAGCTGTTTTTGTCCTTGGCTTCTCGGTTACTGCTGCGCAGGCAATCACTGAGATCAATTGGTGGCATGCCCATGGTGGACGGCTTGGTGAGAAGGTCAATGCCATAGCAGACGGCTTTAACAAGTCACAGGGCGAGTATAAGTTGGTTGCGACCTATAAAGGAAACTATGCCGATACGATGACCGCCGGTATAGCCGCGTTTCGAGCTAAGAACCAACCACATATTCTCCAAGTCTTTGAGGTGGGAACTGCAAGCATGATGGCGGCCAAGGGAGCGATTAAGCCGGTTTATGAGGTGATGGCTGAATCAGGGCTCCCATTTGATCCGAATGTCTATCTCCCTACAGTGGCCGGATACTATACTACCCGGGAAGGCAAGATGATGTCCATGCCGTTCAACAGCTCGACACCCGTTCTTTATTATAATAAGGAAGCTTTCAAAAAAGCAGGTCTTGATCCCGATAAACCACCAAAAACATGGCCCGAGGTGGCTGACTACGCAAGGAAACTGATTAAAGCGGGTTATCCCGCTGGTTTCTCAACAGCATGGATATCCTGGATCCAGTTGGAGAACTTAAGCGCATGGCATAATGTGCCATTCGGAACCAAAGCCAATGGATTTGGCGGATTGGATACCAAATTCGTCTTCAATAGTCCTCTGCATGTAAAGCATATTAAGCAACTGGCTGACTGGCAGAAAGAGAAGATTTTTGTTTACGGCGGGCGGCGCAACCTGGGGAATGCCAAGTTCTCTTCGGAAGAAGTTGCAATGTACACCGAATCCTCAGCAGGGTATGCAGGGTTTAAGACAACCTGTAAGTTCGATTTTGGTACAGGTATGCTCCCCTATTGGCCGGATGCGCCAGGGGCTCCTCAAAACACCATTATTGGCGGGGCAAGCCTTTGGGTAATGGCTGGCCATTCCCCTGAAGGATACAAAGGCGTGGCCGCTTTCTTCAACTATCTCTCCTCGCCAGCGGTTCAGGCCGACTGGCACCAGTTCACGGGATATTTACCCATTACCATGGCGGCTTATGAATTGACAAAGAAACAGGGGATCTACGAAAAGGAACCGGGTATGGAAACCGCGTTGAAGCAGATGACGCTCAATAAACCTACCGAGAATTCCAAAGGTTTACGGTTCGGCAACTTTCTGCAGGTACGCGATATCGTCTATGGCGAGTTGGAAGCCATCTTTGCCGGTAAAAAAACCGCTCAGAAGGGGCTTGACGATGCCGTCAAAGCGGGAAACAAATTGTTGCGGAAGTTTGAAAAGGAGAACAAATAACGCTGCCTGATAAACTGGACTTACCCATTTTGCTGGGTAAGTCCAGTTACTCCTCGATGCAGTTGAAGGACATCCTATGGAAAAGCGAGTTGTCTTCAAGCATAAATTCCTTCCTTATCTCCTGGTCGCTCCACAAATCGCCATCACACTTGTTTTTTTTATCTGGCCAGCCTCTCAGGCAGTCTACCAATCGGTCTTGCAGGAAGACCCTTTTGGAATCTCATCCACCTTTGTCGGTTTAGCCAACTTTGTCTATATCTTTACCGATGAAATCTACCTCCACTCCATATATGTGACCGCAGTTTTCAGTCTATCGGTTGCGGTCATTGCCATGTCCATTTCCCTGCTCCTGGCTGTTATGGCCGATCGTGTCATTAAAGGTGCGACCGGATACAAGACATTGATTATCTGGCCTTATGCCGTGGCTCCCGCGGTAGCTGGAGTATTGTGGTACTTCATTTTTAATCCAACCGTGGGGATCTTCACCTTTTATATGAAAATCTTAGGGTATGAATGGAACCACAGCCTGAATGGGGGGCAGGCAATGTCCCTGGTGATCTTAGCAGCGGCCTGGCGGCAAATCTCTTACAATTTCCTGTTTTTTCTGGCCGGCCTTCAGGCAATCCCCAAGCCTTTTATCGAAGCGGCTGCTATTGATGGCGCATCACCGCTAAAACGTTTCTGGACCATTACGTTTCCTCTATTGTCACCCACCGCTTTCTTTTTGATTGTGATGAATATTGTGTATGCCTTTTTCGACACCTTTGGCGTGATTCATGTGATAACCAGTGGCGGACCAAATGATGCGACAAACATCATGGTATATAAGGTCTATCACGATGGTTTTCTCAGTCTGGATTTAGGCGGTTCCGCTGCCCAATCTGTTATCCTGATGATTATCGTTATCTCCCTTACAGTGATTCAATTTCGGTATATTGAGAGAAAAGTGAACTACTAAAGGAGTTATTGATGGTTGAACATCGCCCCTGGCTTACTTTTTTGACCCATGCGGTGCTGATTCTGGGCATGTTGCTGCTCGTCTTTCCCATTTATGTAACCTTTGTGGCTTCAACTCACTCATTGGATGAAATCACATCAAATTTTTCGCTTTTGCCTGGGAGTCACCTGATAGAAAACTACAGTCGAGCCCTCAATGTGGGACCAAGGGACGTGGGAGCAACCGTAGGGACCATGATGTTGAACAGCCTGATTATGGCCCTTGGAATCACAACTGGAAAAATTGCAATTTCACTGATAGCCGCTTTCGCGATTGTCTATTTCAAATTTCGCTTCCGAATGTTCTTCTTCTGGCTCATTTTTATTACACTCATGTTGCCTGTGGAGGTGCGGATTTTACCAACTTACAAGGTTGCAGCCGATTTGAAGATACTTGATTCGTACTCAGGGCTGATTTTTCCCCTGATTGCCTCAGCTACGGCCACTTTTCTGTTCCGCCAATTCTTTATGACAGTCCCTGATGAATTGTGCGAGGCATCAAGGATTGATGGAGGTGGCCCTATCCGTTTTTTCTTTGATATCCTGTTACCCATGTCCCGCACCTCTATTGCCGCCCTGTTTGTAATCCTTTTCATTTATGGATGGAATCAGTATCTATGGCCGTTACTGATTACCACGGATGAGGGTTATTATACGCTTCTCATCGGGATCAAACGGATGCTGGACGTGGGAGAGGGACAAGCAGAATGGCAGATCATCATGGCCACTACCATACTGGCAATGATCCCGCCGGTGCTTGTAGTTATCTTCATGCAGAAGCAGTTTGTCAAAGGTATGACAGAAACCGAAAAATAAGGGCTTGATTATGGCAGATGTGAGTATAAGGGATGTATACAAAACGTTTGGAAAAACCGAGGTGATTCACGGTATAAGCTGTGATATCAAAGACGGCGAGTTTGTAGTTATTCTGGGTCCCTCGGGCTGCGGCAAGTCTACCTTGCTCCGCATGGTTGCCGGACTTGAGGTCATTACGAGAGGAAAAATCGCAATCAATGGGGCCGTAGTGAATGATTTGGAACCGGCAGAGAGGGATATTGCCATGGTATTCCAGAATTATGCGCTTTACCCTCACATGAGCGTATATAAAAACATGGCTTACGGTCTCAAGATACGCCGTATGCCAAAGGCTGAAATAGAAAAAAGAGTCCGTAATGCTGCAAAAATTTTAGAAATAACCGAATTCCTGGATCGCAAGCCCAGACAACTTTCGGGCGGGCAGAGGCAACGTGTTGCCATGGGCCGATGTATTGTGCGGGAACCAAAGGTCTTTCTATTTGACGAACCACTCAGCAATCTTGATGCCAAATTACGAGTCCAGATGCGCCTTGAAATCAGGAAACTTCAGGAAGATCTGGAGGTCACCAGCATTTTTGTCACCCATGACCAGGTAGAAGCCATGACGCTTGGTGATCGCTTAATTGTCATGGACGATGGTTATGCGGCACAGGTTGGTACGCCGTTGGAAATTTACGAACGGCCTGCTACCAGATTTGTTGCCGGGTTTATCGGTTCACCGGGAATGAATTTTCAGACGGTTTCATTGAGCGCAGATGGTCAATGGGCTGAACTCCCGGGGGCCAATCGCGTACCACTTCAAAATGGAGGTATACCCAGTCATGGAGGACAGGAAGTCATCCTGGGAATTCGGCCCGAGCATTGCGAACTCGCCGGGGAACGAGCCGGTAAGATGCAGTTAAACGTAGATCATGTGGAGATCCTTGGGGCTGATACACTTGTTTACGGACATTTCGGAGAAGATAATACTCGTTTAACGGTTCGTTTTCCCGCCATGCATCCTTTTGAAAAAAACACCATCTTACCCCTTGTTGTCTCTTCCAAAAATATACATATCTTTGATAAGGAAAGTGGAAAGCGTATCGAGAAGTAATTAAGATAACGGTGAAATACCCGTTTTCCTTTCTCAACAAACCTGCCAATGACTTTGAAACCTGTGAAACTAACAACCTTCAAATGACCTTTGATAGTTGCTCACAGTGGATACAGGACAAAATACCCAGAAAATACTCTTGCTGCTTTTGGCGCGGCACTTGATATAGGCGCGCAAATGATAGAACTGGATGTAATGATGACCAGGGACAGAAAGATGGTGGTTATTCACGATGCGACCCTGGAGCGCACTACTGATGGGCATGGACAAGTCCACAGTTTACACACTTAAAGAGCTTAAAGAACTGGATGCTGGAAGCTGGTTTCATCCTCGTTTTGCTGGTGAGCGGTTACCTGAATTGGAGGAAGTATTGGATCTGGTTCGTCGCCGCGCTTTGCTCAATATTGAAATCAAATCAAATGTCTGCGAAGCTCATCATCCACCTGATTCCATAGAAAAACAGGTGGTAGAACTGGTGCGACGAAAAAATGTGCTCACTCCTGTTCTCATCTCCAGCTTTGAATGGAAAATCCTGGAGGATGTTGCGTCGATGGAGGATGCCCCGGCCATTGCAGTGATTTCAAAATATCCGGCAAAAGGGGATAATGTGAAACTCTGCATCAGATTGAAGGCATTCTCCCGGCATCCTAATTGTCGTGAATTGCAATGTGATCAGGTAAAAATAATGCGTGAAGAAGGACTCAGGGTGTTTCCCTACAGTGTCGATTCTCCGGGGGAATATCAACGGATGATCCAGATGGATGTGGATGGCATAATTACCAGTGATCTCCCGTTACTGAGTGATTTAGCGCAGGCGTGAAGAAGCAAGAATGTTCAATGAATGAATCAAAGCAATGGAGAAAGTCATCCAGGAGTTAAAACAGTGGCCGGATAAGGCCGTTCAGATATTCCACCATAATGATTCTGATGGTCTCTGCTCCGGTGCGATACTCACCAGGGCCTTTGAAAGGGAAGGGTTCGATGTTCGCCGTTTCTGTTTGGAGAAGCCTTATCCCGAGGTGCTTAAAAGAATTTACGAACAGGAAGGGCGCATCCTCATCTTTGCAGATTTTGCCGGGAGAATCGCCCCAATGCTTTCCGAGCTGAACAGGGGGAGGAATCTGACGCTGATTCTGGATCACCATGTGGCAGAGTTTTCGACCGATCCGAAAGTACATAACCTCGACCCTGATCTTTACGGGCTTAAAGGGGATCGGGATATCACTGCATTATCTCTTGACAAGATATCATAACGGGGTTACTTGTCCGGCGTATTTTATTGAGCTTGAACGCATTATATATGCTAAGGAAGACGAACATGAAAAATATTTATATTGGTGTCGCGCTACTATTTTTTGTCCTTTCTTTCAGTTCCTTTGCAATAAGCCAGCAAAGCAAAATTCCGGCATCTGCTGATACCCCCCCGCAAAATACGGATTCCGGGCAAAGTGAAAAAGCTGATAAAACTGAGAATCAGGGAAATGGCGGAGCTGAGTGTGCTCAGGGCGATAAGTATTATTATGGCCAAGGTGTTCCTCAAGACTACACAGAGGCTGCCAAATGGTACCGGAAATCAGCCGAACAGGGGAATGCTGCCTCTCAGGGTATGCTGGGATTGTCGTATCATTTTGGCGAAGGCGTCTCCCAGGACTACAAGAAGGCTGCAGAGTGGTACCGAAAGGCAGCCAAGCAGAAGGATGCCCTCTCTCTGGGTATGCTGGGGGTCCTGTATGAAAAAGGGCAAGGTGTCTCCCAGGACTACAAGAAGGCTGTGGAGTGGTACCGAAGGGCAGTAGAACAGGGGAATACCTCGGTTCAGGTCTTATTAGACAGGGTGTTGGAGAAGCTGAATTAGCGGGGATGCATCTTTCGATTGGAAGACACTCCTTTTACGGGAGTCCCTTAGGG
>CAZNBR010000037.1:0-15792 GCA_964571315.1 uncultured Syntrophaceae bacterium | reverse complement strand
TGGTTTCCGCCGAGCAGGTTCATCAATGCGAGGTTCAGTGTGAAGCCCTTGGAAATGTGCAGGGTTCATCGTATCCGGTTGGCGGATGCCTCTCCTGGTGGGGTACGGTGCGGAAGATAGCCCACAACAATGCGCTCAATGAACTGTTGGATAACGCCGCTGAGATCGGTGCGACCCACCTATTCGTCAACCTGGGAGATTATCCCGATTTGAGAGGAGAGGCGTATCGTTGTGCCTATTGTGAAGATGCCAATAGTGATCCGGACGTGGCGTATTGCGTGGACGCCAGCGGCAAGAGAAAGAGGGCGTATTGTCAAGGGGCCGATGATAAGGTGTTAGGCGCGGCGTATTGCCGGGGAGCCGACGGGAAAGACCCTGCCGACTGTAGGGAAAATGCCGGGGTATGGGTACCTGCAGTCAGTGAAACGAAGTGTGAGACCATGGGTGGTACGTGGGTTCCTGAAGCGGGGAATCGGCAGGCATGCGAAGACAATGGAGACATATGGCTCCCTGTTGCGAAGGATCCGTCAGCTTGCGAAGACAAAGGGGGGAAATGGATTCTCAATAAAGATGTCCTCCGCCGCTTACCATCAAGCAGTCTCCCGCAAGAAGCGGTTGAATAGGACAGAAACTAACGATAACATGAAACGAAGATAAGAACAAAAAAGTGGGGGAGAGATGTCGAAATCCACATTTTTCAAAGTATGTTGTAGGGTGGCAGTCCTGTTCATGCTGGCGGCAATCTGCGGTTGTGCGACAAGCGGACGGTTTTATGTCCCCAAGCAGGTCCCCATAAAGCCCGGGACGGTTCTCAAGCCGGAATATAATGTCGTGTGCTCTGCGAACATTATCAATAACCAAACGAGCTCACAGTGGGTCCCGATTGGAGATTACACGCATAAGTGGTCGGCAAATCTTCTCATGTGGACAGATACCGCTGTCGGTCTTCTCAAAGATGAGTTGGTAAAACGGGAGGTGATCATTTCTGAAAAATCTCCCAAGACCCTGAAGCTTTCAATCACACGAGTGAAGCTGTTCTGGGGGTTTGACGCTATCGGATGCACCCTGAATCTCAACGTGATAACCGGTGACGGGTATGTCGTAAACCTCGAGGAAACCGGCACAGCGAAAGATCTTTACGAAAGTTGCGACACTGCGGTATCAAAAGCGGTAGCAGCGATGTTCAAGGATCGCGGAATCCAGGATTATCTCACAACCTCCAAAATATTCAGGGATTCGGATGGAGACGGTGTGCCCAACGACATAGACGAATGCCCCGGGACGCCCGAGGGCGTGAAAGTTGACAGCAGGGGGTGCCCGCTGGACAGCGATGGCGATGGCGTGCCCGATTACCTCGACAAATGCCCCGGAACACCCAAGGGCCTGGAAGTTGACTGCGACGGGTGTCCTCCGGACAGTGACGGCGACGGCGTGCCCGACTACCGCGATAAATGCCCCGGAACACCCAGAGGGGTGAAAGTCGACAGCGATGGGTGCCCGCTCGACAGCGACGGTGACGGCGTGCCTGACTACCGCGACAGGTGTCCCGGAACGCCCTTGGGGGTAAAGGTCGACAAGGATGGGTGCCCGCTCGACAGCGACGGTGACGGCGTGCCCGACTACCGCGATAAGTGCCCCGGAACGCCTCAGGGCGCACTGGTCGATGAAGATGGCTGCTGGACCATTGGGGATACCCTGTTCGACTTCGATAAGTACAATGTTAAGGCTGAATACCACTCGGTTCTTGATCAGGTCGCCACCGTCTTTAAAAAGAATCCCTCTCTGAAAGTCGAGATACAGGGTCATACGGACAATTTCGGAACCCGGTCGTACAACCAGAAACTTTCCGACAGGCGTGCCAGGGCGGTCATGAACTACCTGGTAAAGAGCGGCATAGATCAAAAACGGCTCTCTGCCGTGGGTTATGATTTTTCAAGACCCAGGGCTTCCAATGAAACCGCGGCCGGCAGGGCATTGAACCGCAGGGTTCAATTTCGCGGGTACCAGTGATATCGGTACAAACTGAAGGTCCGAAATGATTTGAGAGGTATCAGATGAATAAGATAACACTACTTGGCGGTATGGTTTTATGTATTCTTACGCTGGGGTGCGGCGCCCCCAACTACTCCCTGATGGATTCCGACAGTCACTCTACAAAAGAGATATCACCACGGGAAGATGCCCAGCTGTCATGCCTCAATGCCGGATCGACGGAAGAATGCATGAGATCAAAGGAATATTCCCTTAAAGATCAAACACCGTCGAGCGTGAAGGTGGATGAGTGGGGATGCCCGCTGGACAGCGACAGCGACGGCGTACCCGACCACCTCGACAAATGCCCCGGAACACCCAAAGGGGTAAAGGTTGACAGCAGGGGGTGTCCGCTGGACACTGACGGCGACGGCGTGCCCGACTACCTCGACGAATGCCCTGGAACGCCTGAAGGGGTGATCGTTGACTGCAAAGGGTGTCCGCTGGACAGCGACGGAGACGGAGTACTCGATTCCTTTGATAAATGCCCCGGAACGCCTCAGGGTGCACTGGTTGATGAAGATGGCTGCTGGACCATCGGAGATACCCTGTTCGACTTCGATAAGTACAACATCAAGGCTGAATACCACTCGCTCCTTGATCAGGTGGTCACCGTCTTCGAGAGGAATCCCTCTTTGAGGGCCGAGATACAGGGTCATACGGATAATTTCGGGACCCAGGCCTACAATCAGACACTCTCCAACAGGCGCGCAGCAGCGGTGGTAAATTATCTGGTGCAGGGCGGCGTAGACAGGGAGCGGCTCTACCCCGTGGGGTATGATTTTTCAAAGCCAAGGGCCACAAATGAAACCGCGGAAGGCAGATCATTGAACCGGAGGGTCGAGATCCTGCCAGTTCAGTGAAAAGAGACTGAACACGAATAAAGAAAGGCGGGATCATACCGACGATCCCGCCTTTCTTTTTAGATCTTTGCACAATTCGTCAATCTGTAAAACTATCGTTATTTGTCATTCTGACCGGTATTTTTGTCATTTCGACTGCAGGGAGAAATCCTTGTTTCGATCGAAGAGAGAAATCTTGTTTTCAGCATGTTACGATCATTAAGATTTTCCCCTGACGCGGACTATAGCTCGTCGTTACCACTCCTCGAAATGACAAATTTTAAAGGTCTTTTGCCCTCTACCTTGAGGACTTTTTCCATCTGCCAAGAGGCGCTAATACACCGACTGGAAGGGTCGTGAGGCGGAAAGGATCAGCATAATCCTGTTATCCACGTATTCATCATTTGAGTTATCGCTCCTCCGGTTCAGATAGGAATATTCCAGACCGAGAGAGTACCAGCGGAGGAATGTCATCCTGAGACCACCTTGCCCCCTGTATGTCCCATCGTCTACATCTGACAGGTATCTGTTCTTTCGGTAAGAGAAACCGGCGTAGGCATTCGCATTCCGCAGTATCGTATAATCCACATTACCGGCAATGGTCCAGTACCGAGTATAACCCCTTTGCTCCGCATCCAGATAATTCTCATCCCACCCGCCTGTGCCCCTCAGCGAGACGGTCCCCCGCTCAAACTTCCTTTCCAGGGTTGCACCGTAGCTCACGTTCCCCGTATCGTCTTCTGACCCATACCCATCGGGCTTGTAGTACCCCACGTCCAGCGACACCGATGTCCGGGAGGAGAACCCATGGGTCAGCCCTGCAGAGCCCTCATGGACCCGGCGATCTTCTCTCGATGCCTTTTCGAAGTCCCTTCGTGTATACCCGTACCCGATGTACCCCGTTGTGCGTGGATTAAAGCGGTACAGATAGCGAACGTCCACTTCGTGACCATCAAAATCGTCACCCGCAGGGGCACCGTCATTAAGCTCGAATTCGGTCCTGGTAAACCGGTACCTCAGATCCATACCGTTGTGCCCATCGAACCAGTAAATCAAGCTGCCATAGGGACCATGCTCAGTGGTGTCATCCAGGAAGGGGTCCTCATTCTCCACGAGTTCATGTCTGTAACCGACAGCCAGTGTGTCCCGGGGACCGAATTGATACGACAGCGCGGCATCGGCGGCATTTCTTTGATAGGAATACCGGGTATGCCTGATTCCCTGCCTCGCCTCGTAGTCCGCAAAGGACGCCTCGGCAGGCTCTTCAGACTTGAGATAATCTTCCTTCAGGTCAAACCTCCAGGATTTCCTCAATTCCTGCCAGAGGTGGAGCCGGGCGTTGTGCCGGATCGTATCGTTGCCCGTATATTCATGATATTTGACAAAGGTAGGTGAGTAGGAAAGATTCAGACCGTTATTTCTTGAATAGATGTTGAAACCGATCCCCGGTGAGACGGTTGTTATATAATCTGATTTTCCATTGTCCTTGTCTAAAAAGATATTATCATCATAGGTCTCGCCGACGGTTATCATCGGTACAACTTCAATACGGCCCTTCCCCATGGCGGGAGGAGATAGCAGAACACCCGTTATAACGGTTATCACGACAAGAAAGACAGCAAACCGCTGGCATGAAATCATATTTCTATCCTCGGAAGATGACCCAGCACGGGGAGGTGACTGACACCTACGATGTCGATTTCGTGACGAATGGTCCCACGGGTAAACTCCGGCAGCAGCGCCATACCTATTCCCAGCATGAGCCCCCCGAGAATAATTATGATCATAAAGCGTGTTTCCGCCTTCCTCGACGGGGCGACAGGAAACGCAGGAGGACTTAGAACCCTGATATTCCCCACTATTCCGGCCTCCTTCACCTGACTTGAAAAATAGGCCTTATCCAGCTCCTCAAACCGCTCTTTATCCATATTTATCTGGGACTGGAGCCTCTTCATCTGCAACTGGAGATTGATATCGCGGGCCTCATCAAAATCACCGGGAATCTGGTACAGTTTTTTAAAGTCGTACACCGCCTGTTCCGAATCCCGGAACTTCTGGTAGGCCTGGTTTCTCTGCTTTTCCAGAAATCCCCTCTCGGCACTGACCACCTTCTTGTTGTCCTCCAGATTGGATGCCAGAGCGACATCGACATAGCTTCTCGCCAACACGAGGGCCGTATCCCTGTCGGTGCTCGTTGCTGTAATCCAGATCAAGGCTGAAGTGGGTTTACTCGTGATTTCGATCCTTTTTTGTATCTCCGTCAGAAGGGTGATCTCCATCAAGGGTTGCGATACAGGTTTCGGCTCCATGCCAAACAGTTTTAACACCCTTGTCTTGATCTGGGGGAAGATATCTACCGCGGCGCGCAGGTTACCCTTGGCTTTTTCGGGTAAAATTTTCAAGACTTCCGCGGCAAAGAAGGTGCTCTTTATCTTTTCCTCCTCGGTCGTAACGTACAGGCCTGGAACACTTCCCGTACCCAGGGTTTCCTGCCTGGCCCGGGAGATCTCGGAACGGGGTTCTTCAACCAGGAGGGTCGCCTGGCTGATAAACTTGGGCTCGATAAGGGGAGAAAGAAGAGTCAGAGAGAGAAGAATTCCCACAAGAAAAAAGAGGAGCACCATCCATTTTTTCTCTAATATAGGAATACCATACTTTGACGTATAGATCGAAATATCAAACTGCCTGTCTCTTGCTTTCTCGCTCATATTGATATCGGTATGAAAAACCTCTCTAGAATTGGTGGTTATACACCATTCCCCGGATTTTCCTGCTGCCCTGAGGAATAGCGGCAATAGCGTTCTCCAGTTCGGTCTTCGTCGTCCTCTTGTCCTGAACAACCATGACCACCATATCACAAATGAGACTCAGGAGAGCCGGGTCTACGTTACTCCTGTTCTGAACGAGCAACGGTGAGGTATCAAACAGTATCAGGTCAAACTCTTCTTTCATCTCACGGATCAGGTCATCCAGAAGGGAACGGTTCAGGAAAGGGGAGAGATCAGTGTCGACCCGTCCGGCCGTCATTATCTGCAACCCCTTGAGATTGGTATCCTTTAATGCTTCTTTCCAGGGCAGGAGCCCCGATGCAACCGCGCTAAACCCCTTTCCTATGTCAAGCCCAAAGGAGAGATGGAGCTCCGGCCGACGCATGTTCAGGTCTACCAAGAGCACCCTCATAGCACTGAAGCGGGCTATGTTGTAACCCAGCACGGAGACCAGAAACGTGTTGCCGGCATCGTCGTGGGGGCTGGCAACCATGACGGTCTTGAGGTTTTCTTTTTGGAGTTCGCCCACTATCTCTTCCCGGATCCTGTGGACTTCCGCATAATCGAAGGTCTTGTTGACGAGTCTACTGGAATTCAATGTATCTGCTCACCTTCTTGAAAAACGCTCTGGCCACAAACACCGACACCGCTAGACCGCCAGCAGAAAAAAGGCGGGCCGCTTTCCCCTGCTTTGACAGGCCACCATCCTCAACTAAACCTACCGTCAATCTTCGATCGAGAACAGATATATAAGAACAGACATGTCTGTAATAACAGAAAAAAGAACCAAAAGTAAAGCAATAAATCAGTTTAAAAACCCAATGAGGGGTTTGATCGGATCAACACTTACGTATTCCTGTTTCATCGGAAGCACCATCAATGATCCAAACCCTGAACCCATACAAAATTCTCCCGCCGGGACTGATCCCACACGAAAAGGTATTGTGTTTTTAATCATTTCTGACTTGAAAAAAAGAACGGGGTATCGTATCATCTTTTGTAATCTCGTTGGGTATTGCATGCTCTTGTTTCTGACTAACTTTCTGAATTGATGATTTTTTTTAATAATTTTTTCCGCAACTCACCGATTCCTATGCGATATAGGGTCTAGAATTTTTTATCGAGTATTTCTACCATGGGCAAACAAGATAAGGAACACCAGGCTATCCGTCCAATCCCCTCTCAGATCCTCGAACTGCTTTTGGATGTGGTCCTGGAAGTGATGCGGGCAAAACGCGGATCCATCATGCTCCTCGATGGCACATCTCAGGAACTTACCATTCGAAATTCCCGCGGCCTCAAGAAGGAGATTATTGAAAAGGCCGGTGTGCGTTTGGGAAGCGGTATCTCCGGCAAGGTTGCCGCCAGCGGCCAGGCCGTTTTTGTCAAAGGGATGAACGACGAATTACAACTCAATATAAAACCCGGCGATCTGGTCAATCCCGAGATCGACACTTCGTACATTGTGCCGATCAAGCTCCATGACGGAACAGTGGGTACGATCAACGTCAACTCCGTTCTTAAAAACCACGGAATCGAGCCCGAAAAAGAATCACTGGTACGTCGGATTCTCTACTGTTTCTCCGAATACCTCGTCCAGGTAGACCTCCCCCCGAGCCATCATGAGACGCCTTCTCAATTGTATATGATGAACGTCTTCCGGGAATACACCTCCCTGCGTGAACTGCGAATGGTCTTCGACTACGTTTTTCACCTGATCACCAACCTCCTGAAGACCGGAAAGAAAGGGGTTTTCCTTCTGAAAAACCGGCAGTCAGGGTTTTTCGATCTGATACTTGGCTATGGACTCGACACCACCCTGTACCGTGAGATCTACCAAGAACTGGCCGCGCAGTTGCAGGTTGAAAAGATAGAATCGATTCAAAGTGTAACGATGTTTCGCCAGGAGGACCTATTCTCGGCACCGGTGACACTCCTCCGGGAAGAATTTTATATAGTACTGCCTCTGGTATGGCAGGATGCGGTGCAGGGGCAGCTTTTCCTGTTTACGGACACACCACCGGCACTCGACGAAGTAACTCAAGGTTTGCTCCGGTCAATCTGTGAATCTGCGGCCAGGGTTATCGAGGAATCGGCCTCGGAACAAAGGTTTCAGGACCTGGCCTCTACCGACAGTTTGACCGGCATGTACAACTACGGGCTGTGGTGGAAGAGGCTTCATGAGGAACTGGCACGCGCGGGCCGCCTGAAAGATGCCAAGGTCTCCCTCATTGTCCTGGATATTGACCAGTTTGACCGCTTTAACCGTGATCATGGCTACTTTCTTGGCGACGAAATGCTCAGGGTTATCGCCGACCGGATCAACCGTTGCCTGAGGGATTATGATATTGCGGGCCGGATCGGGAGCGACGAATTCGCCATCGCACTTCCAGGCACCGATAAACAGAGTGCACTCGAGGTGGCTCACCGCATCCTTGATGCGGTCTCAGACATTTCCGCCGAAATGAAAATCCCCCTAACGCACCCCTTAACGCTGAGTGGCGGGGTGATCCAATTCCCCGATGATGCTGAAACGCCCGGGGCGCTGATGGAAAATGCCAAAGCTGTCCTTGTTTCGGCAAAGATCATGGGGGGCAACCGCATCAAATCGTTTGAGCACTTAGAGGAGTAACCGGAGCATGTTCTCTATACATACAACACGGGGCGCCATTACCATTTTTTTTGCCGATGTGGTTATCAGTTGCCTGCTTTTTGAACTCTTCTTTTCAATTTTACCTGGACCTTTTGAAGAATATTTAACATTGTGTATCTTTACCCTGATCGTTATCCTTTCCCTGTTCATTACCGGCCTCTATTCCTTTACGGAACAGATCTCTCCGGTCGAGTTGTTCAAACGAATCATTATCGCGTTCTTGATCTCCTGTGGGTATATCGTCACACTGAGCTTCTTCATCAATGATCTTGCACTGATAAATTGGCACCTGCTTCCCCCTCTCAGTGCAATCTTTGTGTGTCTCTTCTTTTTCCGATATATCCTCTATTATGATATGCCGAAGAACCGAAACCGGGTTCTGATCATAGGGGCAAACGATCTGACCCATGAGATTATCAAGGAATCGCAGAAAAAAACGTTCAGGGACTATGAGATTGTCGGCATTATCTCCGCCGTTGAAAACCAGGTCGGCACAGACTTTCACGGCATTCCCGTTCTCGGCCCCATGGAACAGATCAATGAAGCCCTGCAGCGCATCCCCCCCGTTGACATCATCGTCGTCACGCTGCGGGATCGACGCGGCAAACTACCGGTCCATGATCTGCTCAAGATCAAAACGTCAAATATCAGAATTCAGGAAGGCTCTACCTTTTATGAAGAGGTCAAAAAAAAGATTATCATCGACGAATATCTCAAGCCAAGCTGGTTTCTGTTTGAGGACGGATTCTGTCAGACTCCCATCCATCGAACGATCAAGCAGATACAGGGAATGGTTGTATCCTTTTGTCTCCTGACCGTCCTCTCACCGCTCCTGCTTCTCATCGCCCTGTTGATCAAGCTGGAGTCCCCCGGTCCGGTCTTCTACCGGCAGGACAGGGTCGGTTTTAACGGTAAGGTCTTCCGCCTACTCAAATTCCGATCCATGGTCACAGGTGCTGAGGCGCTGAGCGGACCAACATTTGCGCAAAAGGATGACCCCCGCATCACCCGGATCGGCAGATTACTCCGCAAACTCCGGCTGGATGAAGTGCCACAGTTCATTAACATATTCAAAGGGGACATGGATATGGTCGGCCCCAGGCCGGAGCGCCCTGTCTTCGTTGAGGAGATGGAAAAGTCCATACCGTACTACAATCTCCGTCACTCCGTGCGCCCCGGCCTGACCGGCTGGGCCCAGGTCAATTACACCTATGCTGACAACATAGATGCCGGCAAGGAGAAGCTCCAGTACGATCTGTATTATGTCAAGAATTCCACCTGGCTTATGGACCTGGCGATTATGTTCCTCACCATCAAGGAGGTCCTTTTCGCCCGCGGGCGGTAGGACACCCCCTTATATCTGCCCCATGGTTCGTTCCTATCAGCCTACCAAAGTACTCCTTCTCTGTCAGCTATTCATCGAATTATCGCTATGAGAGAAGACGTCAGACACACAGTAGAGATACAGCAGATGTGCTCCTTACTCCTTACTCCTTACGCCTTACTCCTTACTCCTTACTCCTTACTCTGCCTCCCCGATTCCCGGGTCGTTACTGCTCTCTTGATTTCTCCCACCAGGTAGAGTGAGCCGGTGACACATATCAGGTCGTCTCCACCGGCAAGGGACCGGGCCCTGGCAAGGGCCTCTTCCGAATCCTCTACGACCTCGATATGATCATGATACGGTGAGGTCGTCGACAATAAATCTTCGGCAGGTGCGGCCCTCTCCTCTTTCGGCCTGGTCAGTATGAGTATGTCCGCCAGGGGAAGCAATCTCTTCAACATCCCGGCGTAGTCTTTATCACGCAGTACACCGAACACAACTATCAATCTCCGGTAAGAAAAGTCCGATACCAGAGATTTACACAGAGTCGCGATCCCTGCGGGATTGTGGGCGCCATCTAACACAATCCGGGGATCACGGGAAACAAGCTCCAGTCTCCCCTCCCACCGCACATCTCTCAATCCCTCGATCACGGATGTATCGCCGATGCCCATACCTTTTCCCGTCAGAAGGTCAACAGCCGCAAGGGCCAGGGCGGCGTTTGTAATCTGGTGTCTCCCGGTGAGGGAAAGGGTGAGGCCGTGGTAGCGTTTATTAATTCCATAATAGGAAAAACCACCCTTTGCAGATCTTCTGACCCTCATATCCCTGCCTATTCTGTAGAGCACCGCCCCCTTCTGAAGACATATATCCTGCAGGGTATCGATGACTTTGCGCCTTGTGGAAGCCGTTATACAGACACCCCCCTCTTGTATTATCCCCCCCTTTTCACGGGCGATTGATTTCAGATCGCCACCTAGATATTCCTGATGTTCCAGAGAGATATTGGTTATAATGGAAACCTCAGGAGAAACAAGATTGGTAGCGTCGAGCCTCCCCCCCATACCCACCTCAACAACCGCGATATCCACCTTGCATTGCGAAAAATACCGGAATGCCAGGGCGGTGGCATATTCAAAATAGGTAATATTTTCATTGGCTTTCTCCCGTATCTCATCTATGAGGCTGCAGAGCATCTCTTCTTCAATCATGCGCCCGTTTACCCGTATCCGTTCCCTGAAATCGCACAGGTGCGGGGAGGTATAGAGCCCAACCTGCATCCCCTCCTTCGCTAATATGGAAGAGAGGACCGCAGCCGTTGATCCCTTGCCGTTGGTACCCCCTATCAGAACCGTTTTGTATTCATCCTGGGGATTGTCGAGACGGTCGAGAAGCCGGGAGATGGGTCCGATTCCTAACTGTATCCCCCTTCGTTTCAATCCTTCCAGGTACCCAAGAGAATTGTGCATGTGTCTACTCCAAACAAAAAAGGGTCAGGGGTTGTCTTACAACCCCTGACCCTCAGAATTTCCCATTACACAGCTCGTCATAAAGGTTTACATCCGTGTCTGATCAAAAACATTCCGGGCAGAATTATTCCGGAACAACCTTGAGCATCTCATCTCCGGGGCGAACACGGCCAGAAACCTTGATGCCGATATAATCACCCACCGTCGCCTTCTCTATCTGTTTATTATCGATTTCCATTGAATTGATCGTGTCTTCGAAATCCGTGGTATGCCCGGAAAACTTGACCGTATCACCGGCCCGCAGCTCCCCCGCCGTGATCTTAACCGCCGCAACACTGGGTTTCGAAAAAAATTTCATCACCTCTCCAATCTTCTCTTCTCCCATAGCTCATCCTCCCTGTAACCGCTCGGAAAACTCTATAAAAATAGTCCTGTCGGAAATAATTGGAGTAATTATAACCTCTCCCGCTGAAAAATCAAGCAATAAAAAAAGGGCAGGGTGATTCCCTGCCCTCTCAGATTACCTTGTATCCACTCTACTTGGCGGCTTTTTTCCTCTTTGCACCCTTTTTCTCTTCCGCCGGCATTAATTCTATAACAGAGAGAAGGGCGTTGTCGCCGTCCCGGGTCCCCACCTTGATCACCCGTGTATATCCCCCCATCCTTTCACTGTATCGGGGTGATAATTCCTCAAATACCTTCTTCGTAATCCGGTTGTCCCGTATAAAAGACAGGGCCTGCCTCCTCGCATGAAGGGTCCCCCTCTTGCCCAGGGTTATCATCTTATCGGCAACGCCTCTCAACTCCTTGGCCTTCGAATCCGTTGTGGTGATCTTCTCGTGTTCCAAAAGAGACGTTACCAGGTTCCTCATCATGGCCTTCCTGTGGCTCGACGTCCTGCCAAGTCTCCTTCCCGCTCTTCTGTGACGCATTGCGCAATACCCCTTTAAATATTATTCTTCCGTATCCTCATGATGAACTCTGCCGGGAGGATGAAAATCCACCTTGCTGCCGAGGCTCAGTCCCATCTCGACAAGCATCTCCTTGATCTCATTCAAAGACTTCCTTCCAAAGTTTTTCGTCTTGAGCATCTCCGGTTCCGTCTTCTGAACAAGCTCTCCTATATACTGGATGCCCGCATTCTTCAGGCAATTGGCCGATCGTACCGAAAGCTCCAGATCATCGACACCCTTGAGCAGGTTTTCGTTGATATGATTTTCTTCTCCCAATACCTCCGGTTTCGCAACCTCCTCCGGTTCATCAAAATTGATAAACACGCTCACCTGTTCCTTCAAGATCTTCGCTCCATAGGCGACGGCCTCCTCGGGGAGGATGCTGCCGTCCGTCCAGATTTCCAGAATCAGCTTATCGTAATCCGTTATCTGGCCGACACGCGCGTTGGAAACCGTATACGCAACCTTCTTGATAGGGGAGAATATGGCATCAATATTGATTGTACCCTCAGGTTGCCCGGGAGCTATCTCTCTGCTGGCGGGGACATACCCTCTCCCCACACCGGCCACCAGCTCGACCTTGAAGACCGCCTTATCCGAAAGGGTCGCCAGGTGGTGGTCGGGATTGAGGATCTCAACCGTCTCATCGGTGATAATATCTCCCGCTGTGACGATCCCTTCACGGGAGGCGTCGATATGAAGTGTCCGGGGACCATCTTCGTGCAGTTTCAGTCGAACCCCCTTCATGTTCAAGATGATATCGGAAACATCCTCCTTAACACCGGAGATACTCGAAAATTCATGAAGTACGCCGTCAAATCTCACGGAGGTAATGGCTGCACCGTAGATGGAGGAAAGGATCACCCTCCTCAGGGTGTTACCCAGGGTGATCGCGAACCCCTTCTCCAAAGGCTGACAGGTAAATTCACCGTAAAACGATGTATGGGTCTTTTCGTCCACTTCTATTCGTTTCGGTTTTATAAGGCTGCGCCAGTTTCTCTCCATATCGTTAGTCCCTCATATAAAACTTTTACTTAGAGTAAAACTCAACCACCAATTGCTCCTGAATGGGCATGGTCAACTCTTCCCGAGCGGGCAACGCCTTTACAACACCTGTGAGATTATCTTTATCCATCTCCAGCCACGCGGGTATGCCACGCCTGGCAACGGTTTCTACGGCATCGAGTATGGTGGCAATCTTCCTGCTTTTTTCCCTAACCTGTACCTTGTCACCGACCTTAACCAGATACGAAGGTATATTTACCTTCCTGTCATTCACCCGAAAATGGTTGTGCCGTACGAGTTGTCTCGCCTCGCCCCTGGAATTTGCGAAGCCAAACCTATACACCATGTTGTCCAGTCTTCTTTCCAGCAGAAGCAGCAGGTTCGTCCCCGTCACGCCCTTCTGTCTCTCAGCCTTTTCAAAACAGCCCTTAAACGATTTTTCCAGAAGGCCGAACGTCCTCTTGAGTTTCTGTTTTTCCCTCAACTGGGTGCCGTAATCCGATGGCTTGCGCCTGAACTTGATCTGTCCATGTTCCCCCGGCACATAACCCCTTCGTTCGAAGGCACATTTGTCGCCATAGCACCTGTCCCCCTTCAGGAACAGCTTCGCACCCTCAGCCCGGCATAATCTGCATAAAGATTCTCTGTATCTCGCCAAAATACTCCTCCACTAATATGTAATCCAATCAGGATCAGGGTACCTCCCCAAAGGACCTAGACCCTTCTCCTTTTAGGCGGACGGCAACCGTTGTGGGGAATCGGCGTCACGTCCTTGATGACACTTATGTTCAAACCCGCTGCCTGCAGCGCCCTGAGCGCCGATTCTCTCCCGGAACCGGGACCTTTCATGTACACCTGAACATTTCTCAGTCCATGCACCTTCGCCTTCTTAACGGCGTCCGTAGCGGTCATCTGTGCGGCGAAGGGGGTGCTTTTTCTCGAGCCTTTGAATCCCTGCCCTCCACCGGAAGACCAGGCAACAACATTGCCGCTCAGATCCGTAATCGTGACTATGGTGTTGTTGAAAGTCGACTGAATATGAGCAATCCCTTCAGAGATATTCTTTTTTTCCTTTTTCTTTACATTTCTCTTTTTTGGTTGGGCCATCTTTCCTCCAGGTAGAGAGCGCGCCTCATGACGGACTCTCCTCGCATTACTTTCTCTTTCCGCCCACAGCCTTCCGCGGGCCCTTTCTCGTTCGCGCGTTGGTACCGGTCCTCTGTCCCCTCACGGGAAGACCCTTTCTGTGTCTCAGCCCCCTGTACGTCCCTATATCCATGAGACGTTTTATAGACATGGTAACCTCTCGCCGGAGGTCACCCTCAACCTTGGAATCCTTATCTATAATGTCCCTTATCGCGGTTACCTGTTCATCAAGAAGATTGTCTGTCCTGGTATCAAAATCAATTCCCGCTTCTTCAAGGATCTTGCGAGATTTGGACCTCCCTATGCCGTATATATACGTGAGGGCTATCTCCATTCTTTTGTTTTTGGGTAAATCGACCCCTGCTATTCGTGCCACCTGTGCAACCTCCCGCCGGTTATCCCTGGCGCTGTTTATGTTTAGGGTTTTCGCATATGACTCTTACAACGCCACGTCTCTTTATAATCTTACACTTATCGCATATCTTTTTAACAGACGCTCTTACTTTCACCGCTCTTATACCCCGTTTTCGTCTTATTTGGACCGATAGGTAATCCTGCCCCGGGTCAGGTCATAAGGCGACAACTCTACCGTCACCTTATCCCCCGGCAGTATCTTGATAAAATGCATCCTCATCTTACCCGAGATGTGGGCCAGAACGCGGTGCCCGTTCTCGAGCTCGACGCGAAACATCGCATTTGGCAATGGTTCCAGCACCGTCCCTTCAACAACTATAGCGTCTTCTTTAGCCATGTGATCATCACCCCGCCAGGTATCCGAGGGTACCGGTACCCTGGCTTATGTCCTGCTACTTAATATCACAGGCCCGTCTTCAGTGACGGCTATCGTATGTTCAAAGTGGGCCGACAAACTGCCATCGTCCGTTACCACTGTCCATCCGTCAGGCTTCACCTTTACCACGTACGATCCCTCATTTACCATGGGTTCTATGGCTAACACCATCCCGGCCCTCAACTTGACCCCCCTGCCGCTCACACCAAAATTTGGAACCGGCGGATCCTCATGAAGGTCCTTCCCTATCCCGTGGCCGACATAATCCCGTACCACCGAGAATCCGGCCTTTTCCGCACAACTCTGTACCGCAAAGGATATGTCGCCTAACCTGTTTCCCTCTCGCGCCTTCTCTATGCCTTTATAGAGGGATTCTCTCGTTACTTCCATCAACCGGAGGGCCGACGCGGAAATTTTCCCCACGGCGACAGTGATGGCGGAATCTCCATAATATCCATTATAATAGACCCCGTAATCGAGACTTATAATGTCACCCTCTTCCAGGGGTCTTTCCGAGGGAAACCCGTGCACCACCTCCGAGTTGACCGATGTACAGAGCGCATAGGGGAACCCGCCGTATCCCTTGAAAGCAGGCCGAGCACCCCTCTTTTGTGTTGTAACCTCGGCGTATTCATTCAACTCCGAGGTTGTGATCCCCGGTCTCACCTTTTCTCTTAACCCAGCCAACACCTCTGCAACAATAGCGTTACTCTCTCCCATCTTTTGTACTTCTTCGGGAGATTTCAGAATGATCATCTGCTGTATCGCCTCACAACGTGTTGTCCGTCAACGCCTTCTGCCTATCCTGCCC
>CAZNBR010000036.1:0-16061 GCA_964571315.1 uncultured Syntrophaceae bacterium | reverse complement strand
GATTTCTCGTTTCACTCGAAATGACAAGCTAAGGAGACTTTTTACGACTCCATCTTTCTTAATACGTTCGCCTTTCGAAGAGGAGGCGTTACGCAGAATAGATTTCCTGGAGGGACCGTATGCCGAAGGGACCCCTCCTCAGTGCCTGTATCCCGCCGATCACGGCGACGGCGCCGGAGATCGTGGTCACGACGGGTATGCCGTGAGAGACCGCGGCGTTCCGGATCACCACCTCATCGCGCCTCGGTTTCGGCCCGCTCGGCGTGTTGATCAAGAGCCCGATGTCCTTATTCTTGATGTAATCCAGGAGGTTCGGTCTCCCCTCGTCTATCCGTGTCAGCCGTGTCACGGGGATGTCATGCTCCATCAGTGCCTGCGCCGTGCCGGGCGTTGACAGGATCTCGAACCCCATATCAAAAAACCGTTTTCCGATATCGACAATGTCCCCTTTGTCGTAATCCTTGACGCTTATAAAGACCTTCCCCGAGAGGGGGAGTATCTGTCTGGCGGCTATCTGGCTTTTCGCGAAGGCCGTCCCCAGGTCGGTATCGATTCCCATGACCTCGCCGGTGGATTTCATCTCGGGGCCGAGCAGGATGTCCCCGCCCAGGAACCGGTTGAAGGGGAGGACGGACTCCTTGACCGAAAAATATCCGGGCTCCGGGTCGTCGGTGACCCCCTGCTCTTTGAGCGTCCGGCCCGCCATGATCCGGGTCGCCACCTTTGCCAGGGGCACCCCGGTCGCCTTCGATATGAAGGGCACGGTTCGTGACGCCCGGGGGTTGACCTCCAGGACGTAGATGTCGGCACCCTTGACCGCGTACTGGATATTGAGAAGACCCCGCACGTCAAGTTCCAGTGCCATGCGCCGGGTCTTGTCCTTGATTTCGGAGATGATGGCCGGGTCCAGGGAATAGGCGGGGAGCACCATGGCGCTGTCCCCCGAATGGATCCCCGCGTGTTCGATGTGTTCCATGACGCCGCCGATCACGACATCGATCCCGTCGGAAACGGCGTCGACATCCACCTCGATCGCGTCCTCGAGGAATTTATCGATCAGGATGGGATGACCGGGGGATGCCAGGAAAGCCTCTCTGGCGAACCCCTCCAGGTCCGCCTGGCTCCACACGACCACCATGGCCCGGCCGCCCAGGACGTAGGACGGCCGTATGAGTACCGGATACCCTATCCTGTCCACGATCCTCTCCACCTCTTCGAATGAGACGGCCGTGTCGCTCTCGGGCTGCCTGATATCCAGCTTGTCCGCCATCTCCTTGAAGAGCCTGCGGTCCTCCGCGCGGTCTATGGCCTCCGGAGATGTGCCCAGTATCTTTACCCCTCGGCGCGCGAGGGGAAGGGCGAGATTGAGCGGGGTCTGACCCCCCAGCTGGACGATCACCCCCTCCGGCTGCTCCGCCTCCACGATGTTCAGGACGTCTTCCAGCGTCAGGGGTTCGAAATAGAGCCGGTCCGATATGTCGTAATCGGTAGAGACGGTTTCCGGGTTGGAATTGACCATGATCGTCTCATATCCCATCTCCCTGAGGGCCATCGACGCGTGGACGCAGCAGTAGTCAAACTCGATTCCCTGGCCGATGCGGTTGGGCCCTCCGCCGATGATCATGACCTTTCTGGTGTTTCCGCCCCGGCTCTCGTCTTCCTCTTCGTATGTCGAGTAGTAATAGGGGGTCGATGCCTCGAATTCCGCGGCGCAGGTGTCGACCAGTTTGTAGACCGGCCTGATGCCCTTCTTCTCCCGCAGTGCCCGCGCCTGAAACTCATCGATCCCGATGATGTCTCCTGTCTGCCGGTCGGAAAACCCCATCTCCTTTGCCGCCCGCAGAAGGGGGGCGGGGATATTTCCCTTCCCGGCGTATGATTCGAGGGACCGTTCCATCTCGACCAGTTCCCTGATGTTGTTCAAAAACCAGGGATCGATGGAAGTGACCTCGGCGATATGTTCGACGGAAACCCCCTCCTTGAGGGCGACCTTGACATAGAACAGCCGCTCCGGGGTCGGGCGCGCGAGACCTGCCTCCATATGCTGCGGGTCAACCTTCCGCTCACAGGCATAGTCAAGGCCGGACAGGCCGATTTCCAGGCCGCGGAGCCCTTTCTGGAGGGCCTCCTTGAAGGTGCGGCCGATCGCCATCGTTTCCCCCACCGATTTCATCGATATCGTCAGGGTGTCGTCCACCCCTGGAAATTTTTCGAAGGCGAAGCGCGGGATCTTGACGACGCAGTAGTCGATGGTGGGTTCGAAGGCTGCCGGCGTCTTTTGGGTGATATCGTTCGGGATCTCGTCGAGGCTGTAGCCGACGGCAAGCTTGGCTGCGATCTTGGCTATGGGGAAGCCTGTCGCCTTTGACGCGAGGGCCGAAGAGCGGGAGACGCGGGGGTTCATCTCTATGACCACGACGCGGCCGGTCCGGGGATGAACCGCGAACTGGATGTTAGACCCCCCGGTGGCGACCCCTATCTTTCGTATGACCGCGATGGAGGCGTTGCGCAGCTCCTGGTATTCCCTGTCGGTCAGGGTCTGGGCGGGGGCAACCGTGATGGAATCTCCCGTGTGCACCCCCATGGGGTCGAAGTTCTCTATCGAGCAGATGATAACGACGTTGTCCTTCTGGTCGCGCATGACCTCAAGCTCGAACTCCTTCCAGCCCAGAACGGATTCTTCTATGAGGATCTGGCCGATCATGCTCTGTTCCATGCCGATCGAGGCGAAGCCTTCGAACTCCTCCGCGTTATAGGCAACCGCGCCCCCGGTCCCGCCGAGGGTAAAACTCGGACGGATGACGAGGGGGAATCCGATCTCCCGGGCTATCTCCCATGCTTCCTCCATCGTGTGTGCCACGGCGCTCCGCGGGGTATCAAGACCGATCTGCGTCATTGCCTCCTTGAAGGCGTCTCTGTCTTCCGCCCTTCTGATCGCCGCCAGGTCCGCGCCGATCATCTCCACCTGATACTTGTCGAAGATCCCCCGCTCGGCCGCCTCCACCGCGGTGTTCAGGGCCGTCTGCCCGCCTATGGTGGCGAGGACGGCCTGGGGCCGATGCTGTTTCACGATCTTCTCGATGACATCGGCGGTTATCGGTTCGATGTAGGTATGGTGTGCCATCTCGGGGTCCGTCATGATGGTGGCAGGATTGGAGTTGAGAAGGATAATCTCGTACCCCTCCTCGACCAGGGCCTTGCAGGCCTGGGTCCCGGAATAGTCGAACTCACAGGCCTGCCCTATGACGATAGGGCCGGACCCGATGATGAGTATCTTTTTTAAATCCGTGCGTTTGGGCATGCTGTCTCAGATCACTCCCATTCGATGGTGCTGGGCGGCTTTGAACTGATGTCGTACACGACGCGGTTCACGCCGGCCACTTCGTTTATTATCCGGGATGATATACGCCCCAGAACATCGTAGGGGATACGGGCCCAGTCCGCCGTCATGGCGTCCAGACTGGTGACGGCCCGAATCGCCACCACATTGGCGTAGGTCCGCTCATCCCCCATTACACCGACGCTCTTGACCGGCAGCAGGACGGCGAAGAACTGCCATATCGCGTGTTTTTCGTCATAGCGCTCTATCTCCTCCCGGACGATCAGGTCCGCCCTGCGCAGTATGGCCAGATCTTCTCCGGTGATCTCTCCTATGAGACGCACTCCCAGCCCCGGCCCGGGGAAGGGCTGGCGGGTGAGGAGCTTTTCAGGCAGCCCCAGCTCTTTTCCGAGGATGCGCACCTCGTCCTTGAACAGTTCCTTCAACGGCTCGATCAGCTCGAAGCTGAGGTCTTCCGGCAGTCCCCCGACGTTGTGGTGGCTCTTGATCGTCGAGGAGGGTCCCCCTAATGGTGACCTGCTTTCGATGATATCCGGGTAGAGCGTGCCCTGCGCGAGGAACTTCGCCCCCTGCACATCAGCCGCCGCGTCGGAGAAGACGTCGATGAAGGTCTTCCCGATGATCTTCCGTTTGGTCTCGGGATCGACGACCCCCTTCAACTCGGTAAGGAACCGCTCGGCGGCGTCCACGATTCGGAAATTGAGGGGATACTCCTCGGTGAACAGGGTGCGGACCTCCTCCACCTCCCCCTCCCTCAGGAGGCCGTTATCGACAAAGATTGCCTTCATCCGGTCTCCGATGGCGCGGTGTATCAGCGCTGCCGTGACCGAGGAATCCACGCCGCCGGAAAGGCCGCAGATCAACGTCTGATCTCCGACGAGGGTCCGTATCCTCTCGACCGATTCATCGATGAACCGGCCCATAGTCCATTCTCCCCTGCAGGAGGCGACGGTGAAGAGGAAGTTTCTGATGATGTCGAGCCCCTTCGGGGTGTGCACGACCTCCGGGTGAAACTGTATGCCGTATATCTTTCGGGCGCTGTTGGCCATCGCGGCTATGGGACATGCCGAGGTGCCCGCCAGCACCTGGAATCCTTCGGGGGCCTTCGTCACCTGATCCCCATGGCTCATCCAGACATTGAGGCGTGACGGCAGACCGGCGAAGATCCCGATCTGATGCTGTACCGCTATCCGGGCGGGGCCGTACTCTCCCCCCTTCCCCTTCTCCACGGTGCCGCCCATGATCCGCGCCAGGATCTGCATCCCGTAGCATATGCCCAGGACGGGGATCCCCATATCCAGCACACGCCGGTCCATCCGGGGGTGCCCGGATTCAAAGACGGACGAGGGGCCTCCGGAGAGGATGATCGCCGCGGGGTGTAATTGCAGCAGATCATCCTGTGAGGTGTCGTGCCGCACTATCTCGCAGTAAACCCCCAGCTCACGTATCCGCCGCGCGATAAGCTGTGAATACTGCGAACCGAAATCGAAAACAGCAACCAGTTCTTTCATAGTATAATCCTCTGATCAGTCATGCATTGTTTTTACAAACCGTTTGAACAGGTGCCGCGCGTCATGCGGCCCCGGACCCGCCTCCGGATGAAACTGCACCGAGAAGACGGGCAGGCCTCTGTGACGTATCCCCTCCAGGGAATGATCGTTCAGATTGATGTGCGTGATCTCCACGGCGTCTGTGTCGAGCGAATCGGGATCGACACAGAACCCGTGGTTCTGAACGGTGATGTCGATCTTCCCCGTGGACAGATCCTTGACGGGGTGATTCGACCCGTGGTGACCGAACTTCATCTTGAATGTCTTTCCTCCGAGGGCCAGACCGAGGATCTGCTGACCCAGGCATATGCCGAAGAGGGGTATCGTCCCGATCTTCAGGATTGCACGAACGGTATCGATCGCGTATGTCACCGCCGCGGGATCGCCGGGGCCGTTTGACAGCAAAATGCCGGCCGGGTGGTATGCCAATATCTCGTCGACAGTGGTATGCGCCGGGACCACCACGACGGTGCACCCCGCCTCGCGAAGCTGCCTCAATGTGCTGTATTTGACACCGTAATCCAGGACCACAACGGTCGGTCCATCCTGATCCGCAAAGGTGAAGGGCTTCTCACAGGTCACGCTCTGTACCAGATCTCTCCCCGAAAGACCCTGAGATTGTTGCGCCTTCGCGACGAGCGAAGCCGGATCAAGGTCCGTGGTTGAGATGACCGACCTCATCGCACCGGCCTCCCGTATATGCCGTGTCAGGGCGCGCGTGTCGACCCCTTGAATCCCGATAACGTTGTGCTCTCTGAGGTAGGTGCCCAAGTCTTTCTCCGACCGCCAATTGCTGGGGGCCTCGCAGAGCTCCTTGACGACAAAGCCTTCAAGCCACAGCCCCCCGGACTCCGCATCAGCGTCGTTGACGCCGTAGTTGCCGATCAGGGGATAGGTCATCGTGACGATCTGGCCCTTGTAGGAGGGGTCGGACAGCACCTCCTGATACCCCGTCATGCCGGTGTTGAAGACCACCTCGCCGGCGCTCTCCCCCCGAGCGCCGAAGGATACCCCCTCAAAGATGCGGCCGTCTTCCAATGCAAGTAATGCCTTCATTTTCTACCAACCCTCAAAACTGACGCTCCCGTAAAAAGTTCGAATAGCTTGTCATTTCGAACGAATGTGAGAAATCTTTACAATGTAACGCTTTCAAAACACAAGATTCCACCCGCTGGTCGGAATTACAGATTGTGTGAGTTGACTTTTTACGAAGCCCTCAAAACCGACACATTATGGGGAGAATTTTACCACCTTTTTGCCATCCACCCACCCCACCCCGACTGATTCGAGCAGACCCGCCTCCGCCAATTGCCTGTCCGATACCGGAGACGGTGCCTCCGTCAGGGGACAGGAGGCGCTCCTGTTCTTCGGGAAGGCGATCACGTCGCGGATCGATGGCGTTCCCAGTATCATGGAGATAACCCGGTCCATGCCGATGGCAAGGCCGCCGTGGGGGGGTGCCCCGTACCGGAGAGCCCGCAGGAAAAATCCGAACTTGTCCTTTATCTCATTCTCTGCAAGGCCCAGCGCCTGAAATATCTTGTGCTGCACGTCGATGTTGTTGATTCGAATACTCCCCCCGCCGATCTCCTCACCGTTGATCACGATATCGTAAGCGCGGGACTTGAGGGCGGCAAGCTCACCCTTGTCATTGGGATCAAAATCCGTCCTGTCCGGCGCCGTGAAGGGGTGGTGCGTGGAGGTGACGGTCTTGCCGTGTATCTCGAAGAGGGGAAAATCGGTGACCCACACCGGACAGTATACCCCCCGGGGGATCAGGTCAAGCCGCTCGGCCATGTGAAGACGGAGCATCCCCAGTGCCCTGTTGACTCGCTTGTGGGAAGAATCGGCGATCATGACCAACACGTCACCGTCCTCGGCCCCGAGGCGGCGTATGATCGCTCGCTGCTCTTCTTCACTGAAGAACTGCACGATATTGGACTCCAGTCTGCCGCCGGTCATTCTCATCCAGGTCATCCCCCTGGCGCCAAAGGAGGGCACAATCTTTTTGGCGTACTCGTTCTGGAGGACATTTTTGCTCAACTTATCCGATTGTCCCTTGATATTGATCCCCTTGATGATGCCGCCGCGCTTGATGACCTGCTGCAGGATCCCGTACGAGGTGCCCTGCAGGGTGTCGGTGACCTCGACGAGGCGGAGGCCGAAGCGTATGTCCGGGCTGTCCGATCCGGTGGTGTCGACCGCCTCCTGCCAGGTCATCCGAGGAAAGGGGGCGGACAGGGCGATGCCCCCCACGGCAAACATCCTGACAATCAGTTCTTCCGTAATATGGTAGATGAACTCTTCATCGATGAACGAGGCCTCCATGTCCAGTTGCGTGAATTCCGGTTGTCGGTTCGGCCGCAGGTCCTCATCCCTGAAGCACCGGGCCAGCTGGTAGTACCGTTCAAGGCCGCTGACCATGAGGAGTTGTTTAAAGAGTTGAGGGGACTGGGGGAGGGCGTAGAATTTCTTTGGATGAACGCGGCTGGGGACCAGGTAATCGCGCGCGCCTTCGGGGGTGCTCCTGGTCAGCATGGGGGTCTCCACCTCTATAAACTCCTGCTGGTCCAGATAGTCACGAACGCATCTGTTGATCCTGTGCCTCTTGATGATGTTGCCCTGTATGGTGGGACGGCGAAGATCGAGGTAGCGGTATTTCAGCCGCAGGTCCTCTCCGACCGCCTCAATCCCTCCGACCGCGGCTCCGGCGATCATTGCCTTCTCCGATATGGAAAAGGGCAGGGCCCTTGACTTGCTCAAGACAACAAGGCTGTCGGCGATGACCTCTGTCGTCCCTGTCTCAATATGGGGGTTTTCCGTATCCTTCTCGCGTTTGACAAGGCGCCCGGTAACACCGATGCAAAACTCGTTTCTCAGCGAATCGGCTCGCCTGCAGTCCTCCGGAGACATGAATTTCGGACTGAAGACGACCTGTATGATACCGCTTCGGTCGCGCAGATGGATGAAAACCACGTCTCCGTGATCTCTCAGGGCGTCCACCCATCCCGCCAGTTGTACCGTACGGTCTGCATCGGACAGGTTCAGTGTGCCGCATCCCGATCGTTCTGTGTATGTCATAACGTCTTGCCCTTTTAATCTTGAAAATACGCTCATACACGGTTCATTTCCGACGTCGTATGAGAAACAGTTTTACCTCAACTCCCGGCAGGGGCTACTTCCGCCCTGCAGGGCCTGCTGGCGGATTTTCCGCCCCGCCCGTCAATACCAGAGAGTCATGACAGCGCCCATCCTACCGTTCGATAGAGAATTGCTCTTTGCTGAACCCTTTCGGGATGGCCGTTGGATACTGACCGGTGAAACATGCCGTGCATTGAATCGTGCCGTCCGGAACAGCTCCCAGCATCTCCTGTACCGAGAGGTACGCGAGCGAATCGGCCTCTATGTAGCGGCATGTCTCTTCTATGGAATGAGAGGATGCTATCAGCTCCTTGTTGCTGGGTATGTCGATCCCGTAAAAACAGGGACACCGCACCGGGGGTGACGCGACCCTGACATGCACCGCCGCCGCCCCTCCGGCCCGTATCAGGCGGACCAGTTGCCTCATCGTTGTTCCCCGTACGATGGAGTCATCCACGACCACGACGCGCCTGCCTTCCAGTACGCCGGTCACGGGGTTGAATTTTATCCGTACGTCGCGGTCCCTCTTGTCCTGATACGGATCGATAAAGGTCCTTCCGATATAGTGATTCCGTATCAGGCCTATCTCAAACGGGATACCCGACCTCTGGGCGTATCCCAGCGCCGCTGTGTTGGCGGAATCGGGTACGCTGATAACGATATTCGCGTCGCAGGGGGATTCCTCCGCCAGCTTTTTCCCCAACCGCCTCCTGAACTTGTCGACCTTTTCACCGAATATGATGCTGTCCGGCCGGGAAAAATAGATATACTCGAAGATACAGAAGGCCTTCCGGGGGGCGTCCGGGAGCCTGCGGGACGTCATCCCCTGCGCATCGATAGTGATGACCTCTCCCGGTTCAACGCTCCGGATATAGCGCGCACCTATGATATCAAGGGCGCATGATTCGGAGGCGACGACGGTGGCATTCCCCAGGGTGCCGATGCACAGGGGTCTGAAACCGTAGGGGTCGCGCGCCGCGATCAGCTTCGAGGGAGTGAGAAAGAGGAAACAGTACGCCCCCTCAAGCTGCCCGAGGGCATCGATGACCATATCCTCGATGGTGTTCTTCTCGGATCGTGCGATCAGGTGGAGGGCTACCTCACTGTCCGATGTGGTCTGAAATATCGATCCCGTCCCCTCCATCCGTTTCCTGAGATCCAGGGCATTGATCAGGTTTCCGTTATGGGCCGCGGCGATCTGGCCTTTCTTGAATTGTATCAGTATGGGCTGCGCGTTTATCAGCCCGGACCCCCCGGTAGTGGAGTAGCGGTTGTGGCCGATGGCGGATGCCCCCGGCAGACCGGCCATGATCTCGGCGTGTGAAAAGACCGTTCGCACCAGGCCCATCCCCTTATGGAGGGAGATCGTCTTCCCATCGGATGCGGCGATTCCCGCGCTTTCCTGCCCCCGGTGCTGGAGCGCGTAAAGTCCCAGGTATGTCTTTTCAGCGGCCTTTGGTTCTCCAAGGATTCCAAAGACCCCGCAAGCGTCCCTGAGGCGATCCGGATCGCATTTCGTTTGTGGCACTGTCATATTACTCCTCTCCCTGGGTAAAGAGACCTCCCTGTTGTTACAGGGGTATGTTTCCTTCATATACAAACACGACCGATCCCTTGAGCCACACGTCCTCAAAGAAATCGCCCCTCTTTGTGAAATCAACGGTGAGGGTTCCTCCGGGCATCTCAACCCGGATCGGGGGGTCTCCCGCGCCTTTAAACTCGCTGCTTATGATAGATGATGCCACCGCTCCCGTTCCGCACGCGAGGGTCTCCCCCTCAACGCCCCGCTCGTAGGTGCGCACGCGTATCCGGCCCGGTTCGAGGACCTCCACGAAATCGACATTGGTCCCCCCGGGGGCGAATGCCGGGTGAAACCTGACCGTATGACCCACCCGCGCCACCTCATCCTCAGGCATTGCGGCAACCTTCTTTCCGAACAGGATGGTGTGCGGGACCCCCGAGTTTATGAAGTAGAAGGAAAGTCGCCCGCCGTCTATGTCAAGAAATCCCTCGTCCTTCACGGAGGACGGATTCGTCAGCTGAATGGCGACCACATCGTCCTGTACGGAGGCGCCGATCAGCCCGGCCATCGTTTCCATAACCATCCGGGGTTGCGCGATTCCCCTCTGCGCGGCAAAGGCGGCTACGCACCTGGCGCCGTTTCCGCACATCTCCGCCTCGCTCCCGTCGGCGTTGAATATCCGCAGCCTGAAATCGGCAACTGAGCTCGGCTCGATTATCAGCAGGCCGTCGGCCCCGATGGAGGTCCGGCGCTTGCACCAGACCCGGGCCCGCTCACTCCAGTCTGCGGTAGTATGCTCGCCGCGGCCGTCTATGATGATAAAATCATTTCCATGTCCGGACATCTTTGAAAAGACGACGGATCGATCCCCGTTTTCATTCACAGCGGGTACCTCCTCTTGAGCTTATATCGTGTCACAATCAGCTGGTGGCATATCGTAAACACTCTCCTACAGCAATATTGATACCAGGAACACCATTTAGCAGATTTACCTTATCTTTTTGATTTGTATGCCTATTTTAAGCTGTTTTCCCATGATCTGCAATCAGAATACTGCCGCAGTCTACATTATTGTAAGATTATTCGGCAGGATCCACCATTATGTACGAGTGGGGGTCCTACCCTCTCCCCTCGATAACGACAAAACTCTGGGTGCGATCATGCCCTGCCTGAAGATATCCTGGGGCACATCTTCCGAAGTGGCTGCCCGCCGCGGAGGCGCGTCAGGACCGCTGACGGACTGCTAAAAAGTTTTTTTTATGAAATCGACGGCATTTCTGAAAACCGAAAGACCCGCTCCGTCTTCAGGCAGGTTCTCTCTCGTCCAGCGCGGATGGTTGGTGTAGTGGAGATAGGCTTCCGGGTGGGGCATGAGACCGAATATCCGGCCCGATTCGTCGCATATTCCCGCAATGGCATCCACGGACCCGTTGGGATTGTTCGGGTAATCCATAACGGCTTTCTCATACGTTTCATCGCTGTACTGCACGACGATCTGATTATTCGTGTGGAGTCTTTCCAGTATGGCCGGATCCCTCGTAATGATCTTTCCCTCGCCATGCCTGACGGGGAGGTATATCCCCCCCAGACCCCTTGTAAAGACGCAGGGTGAATCTTCGTTGACCTTCAGATAGACCCACCGGTCTTCAAAGCGTCCCGAATCATTGAATGTCAGCGTAACCGTCTGGGTGGTATAGTTGCCGTCGAATGCCGGGAGCAGCCCCAGCTTGATCATGAGCTGAAAGCCGTTGCATACACCCAGGATCAGTTTGCCGTCATGAATAAAGTCGATCAGCTGTTTGTACAGTTTTTCTTTTTTTCTCCTGGTATTTGCGTGGATGATCCTGTTCGCGCCCGCCTTCGCGGACCCCAGGTCATCGCCGTCCAGAAATCCGCCGGGGAGGTTGAGAAAGTGGTAATCGCCCAGGCGCTTTTCACCACAGAGAAGTTCGCTGATGTGAACGATATCGACGACGGCGGACCCGGCAAGACGGCAGGCATGGGCCATCTCCATCTCGCAGTTCGTGCCGTTTCCCGTGAGTACGATTGTTTTTACCTTTTTTGTCATGTGCCGCTCGTGCTTTTCTAAAAATTCAGGGGCTGCTGCCACGCCTCTTTCAGGGACCCGATGGCCTCTTCCATGATGGTCTCTCCATGTATCCCGGCAACCCTGAAGATTCCCCCCGATATTACCTTGCCGATACAGGCAAGGGCGTTGCTCGCCATACTGCCTTCGAACTCTTCCTGCATCTCCGGGGAGACGGTTACCACAAACCTGCTCTGCGATTCGGAAAAGAGAAGATAGTCGTCTCTTCCGATCCCTTCCCGCGGAACAAGCGAAAGGGCGACATCCATTCCGAGGCCTCCGGCGAAGGCGGTTTCGGCGAGGGCAATCCCGAGGCCGCCATCGGAACAATCGTGGCAGGATGCGACAAGACCGGAATCGATCGCCCTGCTCAACGAACGGTAGAGTTTTTTTGCCTTCCGTGCATCCACCTTCGGGACGGTGTTGCCGGTAAACCCGTGGAGGGCGAACCACTCGGAGGCCCCCAGCTCTTCGCGGGTCTCTCCCAGCACATACACCAGGTCTCCCGGCTTCTTGGCGTCCATGGTGACCGCCTTCCTGACGTCCTCTATCTTCCCCATGGTGGAAAAGAGGAGCGTCGGGGGTATCGATATCTTCGTTCCCCCGATGATATAGTCGTTCTTCATGCTGTCTTTTCCGGAGATGCAGGGGACCCCGTATGCCGTGGTATAATCGTAAAGGGCCCGGTTCGCCCGGACGAGCTGGGCCAGTTTATACCTGCCGTCCGGGGTCTTCTCCGATTCCACCGGATCGCACCAGCAGAAATTGTCGATGCCCGCCAGGCGGTCGAGCGATGCCCCCACGGCGATGGCGTTTCTCACCGCCTCGTCTATCGCGCAGGCGGCCATGTGGTAGGTGTCGATATCGCTGTAGCGGGGGCAAATGCCGTTGGCCACGACGACCCCTTCGAAGGAATAGAGTATCGGCCGGATGACCGCCGCATCACTGGGTCCGTCGTTTGCGACGCCGACCAGCGGTTTGAGGACGCTCCCCCCCTGCACCTCGTGATCATACTGCCTGACGACCGATTCCTTGCTGCAGATATTCAGACGCGCGAGCATCTCTTTGAGGGCGCTCCCCATATCGCCCGGTTCGGGAAAGTTCGGCTCCTCATGCCGCGGAGGCGTCCACCGCGCGTTCAGCCGCATCCGGGGGACCCCGTCGTGGAGGAACCCCATGCCGAGATAGGCCACGGTCTTCTCCCCGTAGCGGACATGAAATACCCCGGAGTCGGTGAAGGTGCCGAGGATCGTCGCCTCGACATTCATCTTTGCGGCGAGGGCGAGGAAGGCTTTGCACTTTTTAGGGGACACGGCGAGGGTCATCCGTTCCTGCGCCTCCGATATCAGAATCTCCCACGGTTGGAGCCCGGCGTATTTCAGAGGGGCCTTTTTGAGATCGATTTCACACCCCCCGCAGAGGGTGGCCATCTCGCCGACAGACGATGAGAGACCGCCGGCGCCGTTGTCCGTTATCGCCCGGTAGAGATTTTTGTCCCGCGCGATCAGGAGAAAATCGGTCATTTTCTTCTGGGTTATGGGATCACCGATCTGAACGGCGGTGACCGGTGAATCCTCATTGAGCTCCTCCGACGAGAATGTTGCCCCGTGGATTCCGTCCTTTCCGATCCGCCCCCCGGTCATGATGATGACATCTCCCGGGATGATAGTCTTGGAATGGGTTTCCTCGCCCTGGATGCGGGCGGGCATGATCCCCCCCGTTCCGCAGTAAACGAGCGGTTTACCCAGGTACCGTTCGTCGAATACCAGGCAGCCGTTGACCGTGGGGATGCCGCTCTTGTTCCCCCCGTGTTCCACGCCTTCCCTCACGCCGTCGTAGATCCGTCTCGGATGGAGGATCCTCGGAGGGAGGGGCTTGTCGTGAAAGGGGGAGGCGAAGCAGAAAACATCGGTATTGAAGATGAGCTTCGATCCCTTCCCCGTTCCGAACGGGTCACGGTTGACCCCCACGATGCCGGTCAGGGCACCGCCGTACGGGTCGAGGGCGGAGGGGGAGTTGTGCGTTTCCACCTTGAAGACAAGGTTGTAGTCGTCGTTGAACCGGATGATCCCGGCATTGTCCACAAAGACCGACAGGCACCAGTCATCTTCCCCCAGGGCCTCCCGGATTTCCTTTGTTGCCTTTTTGATACAGCTCGAAAACAGGGAATCAATGGTCGTCCGGTCGCCGTTTTGATCCTCGTAGGTAATCAGGCTGTTGAATATCTTGTGCTTGCAGTGTTCGGACCAGGTCTGCGCGAGACATTCCATCTCGACATCGTTGCTCTTTTCACCGAGACCGACCTTCTGTCGTCCGTGCAAGACGGCCTCGCCCAGCAGGTGATCGCGGATCACCTTCATCTCATCGACGGTCAGCGCGAGAACCCCGGCATTGCTGATCTTCTGAAGCTCCTCGTCGCTTACGTCGAGGTCGATTTCATCGGTTGCCGGATCGTCTTTGATGATGACGCGGGGGATGGGGGGGGAGACCCCCTGAGCGGGATTCCACTCCTCTTTGCCGATGATCTCGTAGCGCTGAATGAGTTCGTTGGCCAGGAGCCCCGACGCTATCCGCTCGGCGCCACTCCTGTCGAGATCCCCCTTCAGGGCGTACTGCCGCGAGGTGTATACATCCACGGCCCCTTGTGTGCCGAGGAGGAGTTCGATCGCCTCCCGCGCCGTTTTCCCCACATTGTCGGTGACTCCGGGCCTGAACCCCACCTCGATCAGCCAGTCGAATCCGGCCGCGAGGCCTCTGTCTATAACATACTCCTGAATGATGGGGTCGGAGAGGGGACCGCTCGCCACTGCCGTCAGTTCATCCGGCGCAATCGTTCCCTCCAGGGTATAAACCTCGATGGTCTTGACCGCGGTGACATCGATCCCGAGATGCTCGGTTATCTTTCGCCCGGTCTTTTCTCCCAGGACATCTCTGATGCCCTGTCTGAAGCCGACTTCTATCCTGTGAATCATAGCAGTTTCTCTGTATTGAGAAATTAGACGGGATCAACCGGATTTTAATAAGAAATAAACAATTCGAATATCTTCATCCTGTTTATCTTGTTATCCTGTCAAAGCCTTTTTTTAAACTCTTACCCCATGAGGCACAGTTCGGAATCCCTGAAAAATTTCAGGTCTCCCACCTTCTGCGAGGCATGTCCGTCACTGATGTCCTCGACTTCGATGCCGCGCTGCTTCAGTTCATCAAATTTTCCCCGCAGGTCTCCTGCGGCGGCCTTGTCGATGACGTATATCATCTTTCCACCCTTTTTAGAAAATATCTGGCCGTATGAGATAGGAACCATCGGCGAGGGGTTTTCCAGGAGAGATTCCGCAACGGGTTCGGCCTTGCGGCTGCCGTTTGCGAGGAGAATTACCTTCTTCGCTTTGTAGACGAGCTCGGTCCCCATAGAGATCGCATACCAGGGGCTGTCTTCCTTCCGTGCAAAATGTCCGTCCTCGACCGCATTCGACACGGTGTTCTCATCGAGTTTTACCAGAAGCATCTCATTTTCTTCAAAGGGAATGCCCGATTCGTGAAAGGCGACATGTCCTCTGCCGCCGACACCGATGACATGGAGATCGACGCCGCCCTTTTGTGCGATCTTTTCCGCGTACGCGTCAAGTATTTCAGTTCTGATCCAGCGCAGATAGTCGGATTCTGCGTCCCTTTGTATGACGATGGCCTTCCCCTTGTCGGCGCCCTGTTCCTCCCAGTCTGCCGGGTGTGCCCGGAGTTCGGCTACCAGTTTTTCCTGATCGATGAGGGTTCCCCAGGGGACATTTGTCTCCTTGAATTTGTTCTGAAGGAGGCCGAAGAGTTCCTGGATCATAAAGTAGCTGTAACTCTCCGGGTGCAGTGCCCTCTGCTGCGCGTTTTCTCCCGGAAGTCCGACATATTCGTCAAGATTGAAGGTTTCAATCTGAGAGCTGTCGATTTTTTTTGCGTTCGCCGCCTTGGCCAGATGTTTATACAGACCGGTTGGCGAATTGCCGGTTGCCAGACCGAGGGTGTAGGCGCCTTTTCTGCCCGTTACCTCTGTGATGTCATCGGTCACGAGACGCGCAGCCACTTCACTCATATGGTCGAAATCAGCGGTTATGATTACCGTGAGCATGCACTATCCTCCAGTATAAATTTCCAGTCTCTCCTATGCGAGCTTATCCTTCACCACATCGACAATCTGACGACAGTATGCCTCGGTTTCCTCGGTTGTCGGTCCCTCTACCATGACGCGGCACATATTCTGTGTGCCGGAGTACCGTACCAGGACCCTCCCCTTATCGCCGAGTTTTTTCTCGACTTCTTCAATAACCCTCATAATTTCAGGGATCGTTGCTATCTCGGGTTTCGATGACACATCCACATTGATGAGCTTCTGCGGAAATACCTTCATGAGTCGGGCTAGCTCTGAGAGCGGTT
>CAZNBR010000035.1:0-16208 GCA_964571315.1 uncultured Syntrophaceae bacterium | reverse complement strand
GCTCAGGTAATTGAGAATGGCGTCATCGTTCAGGCCGATCCGGCGGGCCTCCCGAACGGTGACTTCGTAGGCCTCAATCTCGGTCTCCCTGTCGACGTAGGCCTTGCTCCTGTCGTACAGGTCCCGTCCCTCGAGGTGTTGTTTGACGTGGCACAGCTCGTGGATGATGTCCAGATAGAGGATCACGTCCGAGGCGCCCCGCAGGTGATTCAGGCAGATGGTGATGGAGCCGTCGTCGTTGTTCACGAAGATTTCATAGGGGAGGTCCACGACGGATACCGTGGTGCGCGCAATGACCGCGTCGATTTCTTTCTCGTCGGCGAAGATGTCGGCCAGGATCTCACAGGCGCGGATATCCGGAAAGACGTCCACCAGGGGGTAGCGGCCGGGTTCAAGCCTGCGGTTGATGCGAAAGACGGTTTTCATCCGAAGTGTCTTACCTCTCCTTTTTCGAGGGGGAAGCATACGTGGAACGGAATTAGTATGTCAACAAAATACGGGGTTTTAAGATTTCTCACATTCGTTCGAAATGACAGAAGGATGGTCGAAATGACAGGGTGATGGTTGAAATGACAGCTTAGAGGTGCGGGGGTTGTCACTGTTTTTTCATGGCGCTTTTTCATACGCCGCTTGACGTATGCCGGGCAAGTCCGTTAGAGTACGCGCGACGCATCGAAAGGGAGGGATACCATGAAGAAAGCGGTCTACTACGGAGTGCGCGATGTCCGGGTCGAGGAGGTTGCCGAGCCGGAGGCGGGAAACGGCGAGATAAAGGTAAAGATCAGATACTGCGGGATCTGCGGGTCGGACCTGCACGAATACCTCCACGGTCCCTTCCCCCTGAGCCCCTTCGGGCACGAGGTGTGCGGGGAGGTGGTCGCGGTCGGCAAAAATGTGAAGGGCTTTCAGGTGGGCGACCATGTCGCGACCTTTGTCCGGGACGGATACGCCCAGTACCTCGTCGCCCCCGAGGACAGGGCCCTCAAGCTTCCCGACGATCTGCCCTGGGAGAGGGCGGCCGTCCTCGAACCGCTGGCCGGGGCCATCTACGCCCTGGAGCGGGGCAATGTGAAGGCCACGGATACGATCTTTATCGCGGGGGCGGGGCCGGTCGGCCTCCTGATACTGATGGCGGTCAGGGTCCTCGGCGCTCAAACGGTATACATAACCGATCTTTCTGAGAAGCGCAGGGTAATGGCCGAAAACTTAGGCGCGACGGCCACCTTCGATCCGGCAGCGGTGAAGATCCCTGCCACGATCCGGGAGCTGACCGGAGGGAGGGGCGTCGACGTGACAGTAGAGGCCGTCGGGATCGAGGCGACACTGAAGGACTGTCTTGCCTCGACGCGGCACGGAGGAACGGTCATCGTCCAGGGGATCTTTACGGACCGCGCCCTGATCCACATGCTCGGGTTCGTGACGCGGGAGATAACGATGATCGGCGCCAATTCGGTGAATCCGGTGCGCTCCCTCGAGTGGATGCTGACGAAGGGGATCAGGCCCGAAGCGATCGTGACGAGCACCGTCCCCCTTGACAGGATCGTCAAAGGGGGATTCGAGATGCTGGCAAATCACAAGGATGAGGAGATAAAGATCCTCGTCGAGTGCTGATCAGGATATAATCTTCAGGATCTTCGGTTCATCCCTGGGAAGCGGCTCCCCTCAGGAAGGATTCGTTTCAAATATCGTATTGCCGGATCTTGTTATACAGCGTCGCCAGAGAGATTCCCAGATGACTTGCGGCTTTTCGCTTGCCTTCGAGGGACTTTCCAAAACTTTTTAGCACCTCTGTAATAGCCTCTTTTTCCGAAGACCGCGTGGCATGGGACAATGTGCGGTGACTGGAGGGCTGAGGCCTGACCTTTGAGAAAATCGGAAGATCCTTTGGCATGATTTCTTCCGTCTCACTGGTGCTTGCCGCAAACTCCAGGATATTGAAGAGTTCCCGAACATTGCCGGGAAAGTGGTACTGATTGAGGATCTCGATCGTTGGATTCGAGGCGGTGTATTTCTTCCCCAGCCGCTTGCTTTGCATATCCAGAAAATGTTCGACCAGGGGCGGTATGTCCTGCAGTCTCTTCCGAAGCGGCGGGATCTCGATGGATATGACGTTCAGCCGATAATAGAGGTCCTCTCTGAACTTCATCTCACGGATCATATTGGTGATGTCCCGGTTCGTGGCCGAAATGATCCTTACATCCACTTTGATGGGTTTTGTGCCTCCGATTCTCATGAACTCGCCCGCTTCCAGGACTCTCAGGAGTTTGGATTGAAGCTCGTATTCCATGTCTCCTATCTCATCCAAAAAGAGCGTGCCGCTGTTGGCGATTTCGAAGAGACCCAGTTTGCCCCCCTTCAACGCCCCTGTAAAGGCTCCTTCTTCATAGCCAAACAGTTCGCTTGAGAGGAGTTGGGGGGAGAAGGTGGCGCAGTTGATGGGGACAAAGGGGCAGTTGGACCGGGGACCCGCGTTGTGGATCGCGTGCCCGAACAGCTCCTTTCCGGAGCCGCTCTCTCCCAGGATCAGGACGGGCATGTCGTTGGTGGCCACCCGCTGCGCCATCTCCTTGACCCGTTCCATTTCCTTGCTTGTGCCGATGATGTCTTCAAAACGGTAGTGAGCGCAATGGATTTCCCTGACCTTGTTGCGCAGTTCCATGACCCGGGAGGTGTAGTCCTCGAGTTTGTTGCTCATGGCTACCACCTCGGTAATGTCACGGACGACGGAGATTGCCCCCACCACCTTGTCGTTGAAAACGATCGGGTTGATATCGGCGATGTATTCTATGTCGTTGACCTTTCTCCGGACCCCGAGCAGGGCCTTGCCTGTCCGTAGTACCTCCGGCAGCCGGGCCCCTTTGCGAACATCCTGGACCTTGCGATTAAGGACGTCTTTGCCGTTGACGCCTGTCAACCGAATGTAGGAGGTATTCACATATTTGATGTACCCCTCATCGTCGGTGATAAGGACCCCGTCGTGAAGCGAATTGATGATAGTGTCGAATAACGGAATCTTCTGAAGGGCATTAATGTCAAATGCCAGTGAAAACATTTCATACCTCCCGGAGGTGTACGGCCCGCGCCGAAGATGATGGATATGTTCTGAGATAACGGGTCGTTATTTTTGACAAGAACGCTTTTTTATGTAAGTCAGCAGTATGGAAAGAGGTCTTGCAAGTCAAGGATATTTTGACAGGGAGGGTGCTCGTCACCGTATTTCCTCCCTAGTCATCCTAACTTCTTCCAGGCCATGGGGCCCCACTTTTCCGGAAGAACTGCCTTTTCGGGCCATTCAGAGGGGACCAGCTGCCCTGGGTTCTCTCCCAATTTTTCGATCAGCTTTCTGAGACCGGGACGACCGAATTCCGGATGCCCCTCCTTCAATGTGCGTCCATTGTATACAGCCTCGGAGCGAAGTCTTCGCCCGATCGTCTTTTCCATCTGGGCACCGATCCGGAGAATGCGGTCCACATCATACCCATGCTCGATCCCCATCTCATCAATCATCACGATGAGGTCCTCCAGGGTGATGAGTCCCACGTAGCGAGGATCCTTGTAGTAGTATTCGCCCGTACCCCTTACGGGGCAGTCGTCGAGGAAATTGGCAGGCTGACCTCCCAGACCGCCCAACGTGCCCTCGAAACGGCAGATGCCCGCCTGCAGGGCGGCCAGGATCGATGCCGAAGCGACACGCTTCGTCTCGTGGAGGTGGCAGAGATGTGTCTCGGGGTGGGGCATGGCATCCAGGACCATGGAGAAGTAACGATAGACTTGATCTGCGGAGGCGGAGCCGTCATGATCTGCATGCTCGATGTCGTGGGCGCCGATGGATAAAAAGCGCTTCGAGAATTCCACCGCGTCTTCAAGGCGGGTGGCCCCGGTGATGGGGCTTCCCCATATGGTGCTCACCGCGCCGCACATCTTGATGCCGGCGTCCGCGGCCTTTTTGATGCAGCGTTCCGCCTCCCGCCAGTATTGGCTCAGCGTCGTGCCAGAGTTCGCAAAATGGTGCTCCGGGTCCGTGGAAACCATCATCAGAAGGCGGTCCGGTCCGATCCCTTTTTGCCTGAGCTCGATCGCCGCATCAACGGCGGTTTCCCGGATTGTCACGGCGGTCATGACGACCTCATCGTAGTTGATCCTCGCTTTTTTGCAGCGCTTCTGAAAATCCTCGCTTCGCAGGGCGGACATAACCTGGTCTGCATCCATGAATTGGGGAATGTTTAGCGGGCTCCCTAGATTGGTTACCTCGATCTCGTTCGCCCCCGCCAGGATCAGCTCCTGGGCGTAATAGATCTTGGCTTTGGTGGAAATAAATTTTTCCTCGTGCTGAAAGCCGTCCCGCACGGTAATATCACCGATGGTGACCTTTCGGGGCATCCTGGGGAATATCTTCCAGTAATCATATTCAGTGGCCATCTTTGGACCTCCATTTTGTATTTGGGTTGCGTTGCTCAGGGAGAAGGGTTGATCCTTTTCCCTCGCTGCCGAGACGGATTCTATCACTCATAGACGAACCTCAAACCCTGTTATACGGGGGCGTGCCGTTTCGGCTATTCCATATAAAAACCTACAACAAGAAACGTGCCATGAAAAACATGCTAATATTATTGAATTGTTTGTTTAAAAAAGATTCAATCTTTTTTTAGAATTCTATTACTTTAGAAATAATGTGTCAAGTGCAACAAGAATAAGCCAATTCTAAAATAATAGAATTCTATAAGGAATACGAGCGTTTTACACAAAAAATACAATAAATTCCAGATGTTTACTTTGGCATGCTTCTTGATGGATATGAAAATGGATACAATCCAGGGAGGGATATGGGTAAAATGACCTGTCAAAATGAGAATCATACGAATGGAGTTCTGAAGGGCTTGCGGGTAGTGGATATGACCAGGGTCCTCGCGGGACCATTTTGCTCCATGATTCTGGCCGACATGGGGGCAGAGGTGATCAAGGTGGAAGGGCCGGGCAAGGGTGATGATGCCAGGGGGTACCCCCCTTTCCTCAAGGGGTCCAGCGCCTATTTTGACAATCTAAATCGGAACAAGCAGAGCATTATCTTGGACTTGAAAAAGCCGGAAGCTAAAGAAATTCTTATGAATTTACTGAAGGAATCGGATGTCTTCCTGGAAAATTTCAAACCGGGGACCATGGAGAAGCTGGGATTTAGTTATGAGTCCGTCCGGGATATCAATCCGGGCATCATCTATGCGTCGATTTCCGGGTTCGGCCAGTATGGACCGTACAAGGATCGGCCCGGGTACGACATCATCGGACAGGCAATGGGGGGATTGATGAGTGTCTCCGGCTGGCCGGATTCTCCTCCTACCAGGACGGGAACAGCGATGGCGGATATCGTCGCCGGATTGAACGCCTGCATCGGTATTCTGGCATCCCTGAAAGGAAGAGAACTTACGGGGATCGGAGAGAGGATCGACGTGTCTCTGGTAGACTCGATGGTCAGCGCGATGGAGACGGTGATTCAGATTTATCTGGTCGAGGGACGCGTCCCCCAGAGGGTCGGTAACCGCTATGAGTTCATCGCTCCTTATAATTCCTTTGCCGCGCAGGATGGCTGGGTCGTGATCGGGGTTGGAGGCGAGGAGGTCTGGAAAAGGTTTTGCAAGGTGATTGGCCGGGAGGACTTGATAGAAGATGCCGAGTTTCTGACCAACAGAGATCGGGTGGTAAACGTTGTTCGCCTGGAAAGGATCGTTACCGAGTGGACTTCCCAACGAAAAGCGGCCGATATCGTTTCGCTGTTGATGGAAGCGAGCGTTCCGTGCTCTCCCATACTGAATGTGGATCAGATCTGCAACGATGTACATATCGCACAAGCTCGGGAGATGATCGCCGAGATAGATCATCCCCTGGAGGGGAAGATGAAGGTGGTTTCCTGTCCGATCAAATTCACCAACAGGAAGCCGACGCTCCGGTCAGCCGCACCGCTGCATGGTGAACATACGGAACAAATCCTGACGGGAATTCTCGGCATATCAAAGGAGGAGTACGCGCGCCTGAAGGAGATCGGCGCTACGCAATGATAGAGTTTGAATTGGCGGTCCGTCGCAGAAACTGATAAATCCGGCCTCACGGGAACATAATATTTTACTGCGACATCGCTATGAGATGGAGGCACCGTGTATTCGATTGGATAAAGGGGGGCTTCTAATAAGTAAATCAACTGATCAACAAAGGGAAAGGGGTCAAAGTCATGAGAAACAAAGCATACGGTAAGGTTTTATTTATCATTGGTATCCTTGCATGTTGGGTATTATTGCCGGGAACCTCTTTCGGGGCCCAGAAGATTCTGGTGGGATCTACCTCCGCCTCATCGAGCCATTACGGCTACTTCGTTGCCGCAGCTCAGGTCATCAATAAGAATGTACCGGGAATCGAAGCGTCTGTCGTCGAAACGGGAGCGACGGCGGACAACCTGCGCCGGTTTTCGAGAAACCAGATCGACATCGGCATGATAACGACAAACACTCAGGCACAGGCCTATTACGGAATGGCGCTGTACGAAGAAAAACCCGTGAAGACAAAAATTCTGTGGGTCTATGTCGTCGCACCCCAGAATGTCGTCGTGCGAAAGGATGCGAAAATTGCCAAACTGTCCGACCTTAACGGAAAGAGGTTCAACGCGGGGATCAAGGGATCAGCGTCGGAACAGACAACCCATGCCGTTTTTAAAGCCTTGAATATTAAGCCGGAGTTTGTTCCCGGTTCCACCGGAGACATTGTAACCGCCGTCAAGGACAATCGAGTCATCGGATACGTTAAATCGGGAGCGGGTCTGGCGCTCGACGCTTCGTCACGTGACATCGCGACCTTGACCCCTGTCGATCTTATTTCGCTTGATCCCGCGCAGGCGGCGATCATCGATAAGCAATTCCCGGATCTCGTGGTTGTCGACGTGCCCGAAAACGTGGCGGCCAAGGGCATTGGTGCCTATAAAACCTGGGGGTTCGCCGTGGGTTGCGCCGCAGGATTCAATATGGATGAAGAAACCGCCTACAAGATCGTCAAGGCTATCTGTGAAGACAAAACCCAGCAGGCGGCCGCATTTGCCACGGTCAAGGGCGCCGATTTCATGGATATGACGCTGAAGTACTCTTCATCACCCCTGCACCCCGGCGCGATCAAATACTTCAGAGAACGAGGCGCCACCATTCCCGAACGGTTGATCGGGAAATAGGAAGGCGATTGAAGGATTTGCGCAAACGGCAAATAACTTGATGGGTTGGAGGTTGTCCGGGGCTTGCCCTGGATAACCTTCGATTCTCAAGGAATCTGGTTTATCATCTATGCACTTGAATCCCCCGCGGGCGGTATAGCCGTCGTGGGGCGCACTAGCTGTAAGATTTAAAACGATTCGGAGGGGATGATATGGCGGAAGACAGCCAAGTCTCGGGTTGGCGACAAAGGGGAATCAATGCCCTGTCGATCATGCTCTTTATCTTTGTGCTGTACACGTGCGCGACAGGGCCTTTTGAAAGCATCATCCACCGGGCCATTTTTATAGCCATTCTCATCGTACTCGGTTTGTTCATGTACCCCCTGTGGAGCGGAAGCCGCCTGAGGCCTCTCGGGATCGTCATCGATGTGTGCATGGGAGTCATCGCCGTCATTTCGTGCGGCTATGTGATTGCCAACTACGAGTTGATCATGGGCAGTTTGGGAAATTTGCCCCTGGCCGAAACGCGGGACATCCTGATGACGGCTTGCCTGGTGATCACTATTCTGGAACTCTCCCGCCGGGCGATCGGCATGATTTTCCCAACAATTGTCGTTGTGATCATTGCCTACGCCCTTTTTGGAGAGTATATCCCAGGCCGTCTCGGCCATCGCGGATTCGACATCTATTTTCTGACGGAAACGCTGTTTCTCAGCGATCTGGGAATTTGGGGTATGCTGACGGGTGTAGCGGCGACGGTCATTGCCGCTTTTACCCTCTTCGGTGCCGTCCTCCTGAATACCGGAGGGGGACAGACGTTCATCGACATAGCCATGCGTCTCGGCGGGCGGGCGCCAGGCGGGGGGGCCAAGATCGCGACCATAGCCTCGGGCCTTTTCGGAATGGTCAGCGGCAGCGCCGTCGCCAATGTTGCAACAACCGGGAACTTTACCATTCCCCTGATGAAGCGGCTGGGGTACCCTCCCGCAATGGCTGCTGGCACGGAGGCGGTTGCATCCACGGGAGGCCAGTTGGCGCCCCCGATCATGGGCGCGGCGGCATTCATTATGGCGGAGATCATCGGTGTGGATTATCTCCGTATTGTCGTTGCGGCGGCGCTTCCCGCATTCATGTTCTACCTGGGCGTATTTATGACGATCCATGTCATGGCGACGGAAGGGGGTCTTGGTAGCGTGCCCGCTGATGAGGTACCGGTGTGGAAGAATATTCTGAACTGGAAGAGAATCCTGCCGATCAGCACGGCCATAGCCGCCCTGATCTACGCAATCCTCAACGGCAATTCAATCACCACGGCGGCATTTTACGGTACCGTAGGGGCTCTGGTCACTTTTCCCCTGACATACATCCGGAAACTATCAGACCTGTTCGGTGTGTTCAGAGAACTGAAAAAGGCAGCCATCGATTCTTCGAAAGGTCTCCTGATTATCGGCATACTGCTGGCCGGTGCGCAAATCATGGTGTCGGCCATCAATATGACGGGATTAGGCGTTACTCTTTCCTCGCTCATCGTCAGCATAGGGGGGGAGAATCTGTTCATGATTACGCTGATCGTGGCGGTCGTATGCATGATTATGGGGATGGGTATTCCCACGACTGCCGCCTACGTCCTGGTGGCCGCCGTACTGGCCCCGGCGTTGATCAAGGTCGGCATTGTCCCGCTCGTGGCGCACCTGTTCGTATTCTATTACGCGACGCTTTCGGTTATAACACCGCCGGTCTGTATTGCTGTTTTCGTGGGAGCGGGGATCGCAGGCGCGCGCTGGGGAGATGCGGCAAAATATGCCCTGAGGCTTGGAGCGGTCACTTACGTTATCCCTTTTCTCTTTATCATCTATCCCGGGATGCTGGCACAGGCGGGTTTTTCGGGTTTCCTGCACGCTCTTTTTTCCGGTGTCGTTTTCGTTCTTGCCTTTGCGAATATTTTCGGAGGAATGAAAATTTTCCGCTACCGCTTTATTAACATTATCATATGGTTGGTTGTCGCCTTTCTTGCCGTGATACCCGGCTTAGCGCCCACTGCTTCTGCCGTCGTTATAACCGTCGTTTTATATCTTGTCAGAAAAAGATTTCGCGCCGCTCTTCCACAGCATGCAAGTACTGAATGAGGATCGAAAGGGAGAAGGGGATACGGTCCCTCTCATGAAGGATCTGTTTCAAATATCATATTGCCGGATCTTATTATACAGCTTCGCCAGAGAGATCCCCAGGTGACTTGCGGCCTTTCTTTTCCTTTCGAGGGACTTCCCAAAACTTTTCAGAACCTCTGCGACAGCCTCTTTTTCTGAAGACCGTGTGGCATGCGATAATGCGCGATGACTGGAGGGCTGAGGTCTGACTTTCGAAAAAATCGGAAGCTGCCCGCCCAGGGCGGCGCCCTCAGGATATAATCTTCAGGATCTTCGGTTCATCCCTGGGAAGCGGCTCCGGTATCACCCCGGGATATCCCACGATAATGGGCGCGACAATCCGGTACTGCGGTGGCATGCCGATCTCTTCCCTGATATCGGGGTCCTGGATATCCGCTCCCAGGCCGATCCAGCAGGTTCCCAACCCCCGCTGGGCGGCGGAAAACATCAGGTAGGAGGCCAGGAGGGCGCAGTCGACCTCCAGTGATCCTGCCTCGGCGGGGCCCACGATATAGACCACGCAGGGTGCGTTGTAGAAGATGTTGAAGTCGGCATTCGAGAGCGCCTCCTTGTACCCGCTGAGCGGAATCACCGGGTTTGCTTCAATCCTCTCAAGGAGGGAGCGCTTGCACTCGTCGGAGACCCTCTTCATCACGTCCCGGTTGTTGATGATGATGAAGTGCCAGGGCTGTGCGTGACTGGCGCTGGGGGCGAGGGTGCTCTCCCGCAGGATTTCCTTGATCAGGGCCAGGGGGACCTCCCGCTCCTCGAAACTCCTGATCGACCGCCGCTTCTGTAAAAGCTCATTAAAACTGCTCATGGCAAAATCTCCTTACAGATTTCTCTCTTCGATCGAAACAAGGATTTCTCCCTGCGGTCGAAACAACAAAATTCAAAGGGCTTACTTTGTCATTTCGAAGGAGTCTTGACGACTGAGAAATCTTAACGATGCAGGCCTGGTAAGATTTCTCCCTACGGTCGAAATGACAGAATAAAGCCGAAATGACAGAATAATGGTCGAATGAAAGAATAGTGATCGAACGGCAGAACAATAGTCGAAATGACAGAATTCAGTTTGTATCGCAACGGGTGTGATGAGTCTCGACCCTGTGTATCATCCTTATTCAATTTTAATAATATTCGGTCCGGAATTCCAGCACTAAAATGATGTGCATACCATACAATTGAGTTGTTATTACAAACAATTTCAGGCCTGTGCCCATACTGCCGCTTCTTCGGCAACCGCCGTTTCATCTGACGGTTCATCAGTGCGGCCAGCCTTTGGGAAGCGTCTCGGTCAAGAGGTGAGAGACCCGCTCACCGGCAAGGCATGTGTGCGCCCGGGCGTCGAAGGTGAGCCATAATCCCTTCATTTCGCGGGCCAGTGCGGCATAGCAGGCGTCATACCCGGTGAGGCCCTTTTTAAGAAATCCTGATGCCCGCCTGGCAAGCTTTTCCGTCATGGGATAGCGGAGTATGCCGCCATTCAGAATCGGTATGACCCCTCGGATAAAGGCGTCCCGTCCGGAGGGATGGACCCGCGACAGTACGGAAAAGACCTCGAAAGAGAATAATTCGGGAACGGCGAACAGCTCGGGGGTACTGACGACGTATCGCAGGACTTCATCGGCATTGGGATGCTTTTCGTCTTCGATAAACCATCGAAGCGCCACTGACGCATCGATTACCCAGATCATCGATCGTATCCCCTCAGTTCCCGCAAAAGGGTCAGGCTGTCTTTCTTGCCGCGCCCCTTTTTCTTCAGGCCCGCGATCGTATCGAGAAGCTTCTGTTTCTGTTCGTCGGCATGAAAGTCAAGGAACCGCGTCTTGAATTGTTCCGGTGTGATCAGCGCCGCACGGATAGTCCGGTCCTTACTGATCAGGATCGGCTCTCCGGTCTTATCGAGGAGATCAAGCACTTCTCCGAGATTGTTTCTGATCTTCAAGGCATTGACTGTCTTCATGGTAGTTCCCCTTACTCGTGTCTTACAGAAATTATAGAGACAGTACGTGTAGATGTCAAGTGTAGATTCAGGTATACATATATCGGGCAAGAAGGACCTGATTTCGGTTACTCTACCGGGTGGTGGATGCCGGGGAGCATGATATTTTCGAGGGAAACGCGCTGTTTTTCAAATTCTTCACTGCTTTCGACGGAGGAACAGGGGATCGGGTCGCCGAAGCGGAGGGTTACCCTGGCAAAGGGCTTTGGAACCATAAACCGGTCCCAGCTGTTGAAATACCAGGCCCTGTCGGCGCTTGCGTAGAAAGGGACCAAGACCGCTCCGGCGGCGGATGCCAGCTGGATTGCCCCGGCTTTTACGACCCCCATCGGTCCCGTGGGGCCATCGAGGATGTGCACGGCGAGCCCGGTTTTTTGCAGTCTCCCGATCATTTCGGCCAATGCAACGCGCCCTCCCCTCGAAGAAGATCCCCGTACGGGGTGGAACCCAACTTGCGCGGCGATTCCCGCAACGAACTCGCCATCGGAGCTTTGACTGATCATGATGCTCCCCTTGTATGGCTTATACGTTTTGAAATGCCGGATAGGGGCAAAGAATTGCTGGTGCCAGAAGCAGAGAAGGACCTTCCCACCCTCTTTGATATGATCCATCCATGCCTGTTCGTTTTCGACGGTAAGGCGAAAGGTCGAAGAATAGAGACGGACGAACCAGTGCACAAACGCGATGAACGGTCTCGATGTGAGGATGGCGAATTTTATCTTCTTGGTCATAGACATAGGGTCACACCCCTGTAAACAACCTCCCGACGGCGGAGTCCACGGGAGGGCTCGGCGTTTCCAAGAAGGAACCGTATGTGCATGAGTTTGGAAAGTCAAGGACATTCATGGGGAGATGAAAAATACCGCGCCCCTACCCCACCGAGTCCAGTTCCTTCCAGATGGTTTTCTGTGCGTAGGCGAGGGCATCCTTGATATATTTCTCGTCCAGGTAGCTGACGGGGGAGGCCGTTTCGAATATCCGCTTCGGCAGGCGCACCGTATCCAACGAGAAGCCTTCCCGCACCTTGAACCGATACTTTTCGGTGTGGATCTCCCGGCCGATCCGCTGGAGGTCGCCCTCTGACAAGTCGAAACCGGCGACGGCGAGGAGACGGGTGACGAGTTCTGGCGAATAGATCCCCCGCGCGAAGAAGCAGACGGCCAGGCTGGAGAGGATCTGGCGCCACCGCTCTTCCTCAAGGAGGGCGTCGATCACCTCTTCCGGTTTCATCTTCTTGTCAACAAGGATCTTCTGATCGAGGCTGTATCCGGCATTGTCCAGGTGGCTGTGACGGGCACCGATAAGGACTCCCAGGTGGGCGGCGGGCCCCGTATGGTATCCGGGCATCTCGTTTCCGCCAAAGGCGAGGGCGAAGTCTCTGCCTCCATAGACGGAGGCCGCGTACTCGACGCCCCGCGCGAGAGCCTTGTAGAAATCGTTCGGCTGGTCTATGATGTACCCCCCTGCCCTGATATACGCCTTGGCATCCCCCCATTTCAGTTTGACGCCCCTGGTGTCCTCCTCCGTAATCAGACCCCGTTCGAAGGCCTCCGTGGCCCAGGCCAGGATTACGCCGAGGCTCATCGCGTCCACCCCCCAGGCCTCTTCAACCCGGTCCATCAGTTTCAAAAAATCGGCGGGTTTGGATATGCCCAGCATGGTGCCGAGGGCATAGATCGGCTCATAGTCATACGATATCATTGAGGTCTTGTAGAAATATGAGACATCTTCATAGGGCTCCCGGAGGGCGGCGATATGGATGCAGCCGACCGGGCAGTGGGAGCAGGCAAGCCGCCTTCCCAGGTAATGCCGGGCAAAGGTCTCACCCGACATCCTGGAGGCATTCTCAAATTGCGCCTCCTTGAGGTTGCGCGTGGGGAGGCCGCCGAACTTGTTGAGCGGCACGATGTTCTCCGCCGTTCCCAGATCGTGGTACTTCTTCATCACGGGGGAATCCACGGCGGCCTTGTACACCTCATCGTAGAGGGTGCGGTACAGCTTCTTGTCGGAGATGGGCAGGGAGGACCTCCCCGAGACGACGACGGCCTTGAGCTTCTTGCTCCCGAAGACCGCCCCCAGCCCCAGCCGCCCGAAGTGCCGGAAGGTCTCCGTCGTGACGCACGAATAGGTGATCAGCTTTTCACCCCCCTTGCCGATGCGCATGATCGTTCTCAGGCCGGACCCCGGTTCATTCTCCCTGATGATCCGCCCCGATGAGAAATTGCCCATCCCCCACAGCGAGGAGGCGTCGCGGAAGTGCACCTGGTGGCCGTCGATGGAGAGATAGACGGGCATGGTGCTCGCGCCCTGTATAACGATGGCGCCGTATCCCGCCATACGGATCGCGACGGCGCTCCTACCCCCGCAATGGCTCTCACCGAGGTTTCCGGTGAGGGGGGACTTGAACATGGAGACGGTCTTCGAGGCGAGCGGGAAGAGGGCCGTCAGGGCGCCGACGGCAAAGATAATGGGGTTGTCCGGTCCCAGGGGATCGCATCCCTCGGGGCACTCCTCATGCAGGAGCCGTGTGGCGACGCCGGTACCCCCCAGGTATTTCTCGAAGAGGTCGGGCCTCCTCTCAACCTTGAACGTTCTTCGTGTCAGGTCGATATAGAGGATTTTCTCAAGGGAATCATTCTTCAACATTTTCGACCTCTCTCTTCTGCATCCCCAGGACGCCGTAGGGGCAGTAATCCACGCAGTAGCCGCAGTGGAGACAGATCATCGGCTTGTTGGTCTCGTCATTCCAGTACACCGCCCCGATAATACAGGCCTCCTGACAGTGGCCACAGCCAATGCACTTATCCGGAAGGACGCGCACCCCGCCGCCTTCCTCTCTCGGGATCAGGGCCCCGGTGGGGCAGACCTTCGCGCAGGGGGGATCACTGCATGCCTTGCAGACGATGACGGAGAAACCCCGCTCCATGCCTCCGATCGATCTCACACCGATACAGGACCTGGCAAGGCCCGCCTCCCCCACTCTCCGTGAGCAGGCAAACATGCAGCTCTGGCAGCCGACACACTTCTCCGTATCCAACACCGCGAGTCGCAAAAGAACCCCCTTTTTACCTTTTTATATCAAGATTTTACACTCCCCAGAAGCCTATCGCAATAACTATTTCTGCTTCGGGCATTTTTTTGACGGCAAACCCACCGCAATTCCGGTCAAATTCACCGCCTGCCGGGTCCTTCGCGCGGGCATGAAGCGATCTTCGAATCTTAACTCTTTAAAATAATGGATAAAAATAATTTCGGCACGGATATTGCTCAAAAATAGATACATACAGGACAGATTACAAAGGAGGCAAGACAATCTGAGAGGTTTGAATACCTGTCATTTCGACCGCAGGGAGAAATCCTTGTTTTGATTGAAGAGAGAAATCTAAGATTTCTCGTCGCTAGCGCTCCTCGAAATGACAAAACTCAAAGCTCTCAATTTATGGATATAATCATCGGCAAACTTAACAAATAATAAATTGTTTATGAGATAAACAATAATTAAAGTATTGATCGATGATTATAACAGGCCTGCTCGGATATTCGCTTCGTGCGGTATCTTTGCAGGCCATTTTTTTTCGCCCCTACCGCCAGCCCCCGGGGAACCGCTTGACATAATCAATATTATCCCTTAGAAGGTAGTCGCGTTTTTCTGCCGCCCGACCATCCGCGGCCAAAAAGGAGATTTTCATGATACTGGAACAGACCGGAAAGATATGCGACGGGTTGTATGCCACAGGGCACTACTCGATACCCGCCTTTCTCCTGACGAGCCCCGATCCCGTCCTTTTTGACGCGGGGGCGGCGGCCATGGGGCCTCACTATCTGAGAGATCTCGAAACGTCCCTGGGCAGGGCGGACGCCCTGAGGTATCTCCTGCTGACACACTCACACTTCGACCACGCCGGCGCCGCCCCCTTTCTCAAGGAAAAGATACCGAACCTCAGGATAGGAGCGGACGCCCACGCCGCGAAGATACTGCAGAAACCGAATGCCGTGGCACTGATACGCGAGCTCAACAGCAATTTTGCGAAGATCAACAGGGAAATCGTCGGGGATGAAGATATCCCCTTCAACCCGGTGGAGGTCGACCTGATATTGAAGGACGGTGACGAGCTGGACTGTGGCGGGGGATGGACGGTGCGGGTCATCGAAACGCCGGGGCATACCAAAGACTCTCTTTCCTACTACATACCGAGGATCAAGGCCCTGATTGCGGGGGAAGCCGGGGGCGTCTTTTACAACGGCGTCATAAAGCCGGAGTTTTCATCGAGCTACAGCGACTATATGACCTCCCTCGAAAAAATGGCGACCCTGGATGTGGAGATCCTGGCACTTGCCCACAAACATGTCCTGACCGGGGATGACACCGGCAGATACCTGAAAGGCTCCCTTGCAGCCACCGTCTCCTTCAAGAGGCGCATCGAGGACTACCTCGATCGATTCAGCGGCGACAACGAAAAGGTGGTTGAGGCCATCTTCGGCGAAGATTATGACGAGACGATACTGATCCAGCAGGACAAGAAATCCTTCCTCCTGAATCTGCAGGCGAAGGTACGGGTGGTTGCCGAGGGGAAGTGACATTTGTCCTTGCGGTAAGGGGGACAATCCCATATAAGGTTCTTGCCCGGGGAGCGGGGAGAAAGCCCCGGGATGCCTGTTAAAAATGGAGTCTCAGTAGCTGAGTCTCATTGAAAGGAGATTGCACAGTGAATATTCTGATTTTTGGACCAAACGGAAGCGGCAAGGGAACGCAGGGAGCGGTTGTTCAGAAGAAGTTCGGGGTGGCTCACATCGAGACGGGCGTCATCTTCAGGGAGAATATCTCCAAGGGAACGGAACTGGGCAAGAAGGCAAAGGGGTATATAGACAAGGG
>CAZNBR010000034.1:0-16312 GCA_964571315.1 uncultured Syntrophaceae bacterium | reverse complement strand
CTGCGCCCCTTTTTCCTGTGGTTCGATCGTACCTTCTTCGGAATCAGAGACCGATATGTGCGGCTGGTCGGTCATTCCCTTTCCAGGACGGTCCGCTACGTAATCGTTTTTCTGGCGATCATTGCGGCCATGGGGCTTCTGTTTATGCGAATGCCCACCGCCTACCTTCCCGATGAAGACCAGGGGACGCTGTTCGCCCAGGTGATGCTCCCGAGCGGCTCCACCCTGGAGCAGACCAAGGCGGTCTCGAAGCAGATCGAAGACTATTTTCATGAAAAGGAAAAAGAAGCGGTGACGTCTACCTTCATCATTTCCGGCTATGGTTTTTCCGGGAGGGCCCAAAACAACGGCATGGTGTTCATCAAGCTGAAGGACTGGGAGTTTCGCGACCGGGACGATCTGAGGGTCAAGGCTATTGCCGAGCGGGCCACGGCAGCCCTTTCGAGTATCCGTAGCGCCATGGTCTTTGTCTTCCCGCCACCTGCCGTCGCTGAGCTGGGCAGCGCCAAGGGGTTCGATTTTCAACTGCTCGACCGGGGCGGTCTCGGACACAAGACCCTCATGGAGGCGCAATACCAACTCCTCGGCATAGCGGCACATGACCCGCGGTTGACCTCTGTCCGGCCCAACAGCATGGAAGACGTGTCGGAATACCGCATCGACGTGGACTGGGAAAAGGCGGGCGCCCTGGGGGTTCCCATCACCTCCATCCATAATACGGTCTCGGCGGCATTCGGAAGCGCCTATGTCAACGATTTCATCCAGGGGGGGCGGGTGAAAAAGGTGTATATCCAGGCGGACGCTCCCTATCGTATGCTCCCCAAGGACCTCGAAAAACTGTACGTTCGGAATGCAACGGGAATGATGGTTCCCTTTTCTTCCTTCGCCTCCAGTCGCTGGACCTCCGGCTCCCCCAGGCTGGCCCGCTTCAACGGGTTTCCCTCCATCAACCTCTGGGGAGAGGCGGCTCCGGGGAGGAGCTCGGGGGAGGCCATGCAGGCCATGGAAGAGGCGGTTACAAAACTGCCCAGGGGTATCGGGTTCGACTGGTCCGGACTTTCCTACCAGGAAAAGATATCGAGCTCCCAGGCGCCGCTTCTGTACGCATTCTCCATATTCGTGATTTTCCTTTGTCTGGCGGCGCTTTATGAAAGCTGGACCATCCCCATTGCGATCCTGCTGGTCCTTCCCCTCGGCGTCATCGGCGGTATCATCGCCTCGAGCATGCGGGGGCTGGCCAATGACGTCTATTTCCAGATCGGTCTCCTGACCACCCTGGGCCTAGCTACCAAGAACGCCATCCTGATCGTTCAGTTCGCCAAGGTCGGGCTGGCAAAAGGTATGGGGCTTATCGACGCGACCCTGGAGGGGGCGAAACTGCGACTCCGTCCGATTATCATGACATCTCTCGCCTTCGGTTTCGGGGTCCTGCCCCTTGCGTTGACCACCGGGGCGGGCGCCGGCGCCCAGAACGCCATCGGCACCAGCGTGCTGGGGGGGATGGTGACCGCCACCGTCCTGGTGATAATCTTTGTACCCCTCTTCTATGTGCTGATCGAAAAGGTTTTCGGCAAACACGGGAAGCGTGAATCAGCCGAAACAGCCGGCGTAAATCCATCAGAGGACCAATGATATGAACAGGAACCTGTTTTTTCTACTGGGTATAATGATCTTCTTTCTGGCTGGTTGCACGCTGGCCCCGAAATACACACGGCCTGAGGCCCCGATTCCTGCGGATTGGTCGAGCACCGCTGCCGACAGGGAAGCCAAGGCTTCAACCGGCACCCCGGTCCCGGTCGCGCCGGAGCTGAGGTGGCGGGAGTTTTTCACCGATGCACGCCTTCAAAAAATCATCGAGATTGCCTTGAACAACAACCGCGACCTGCGCCTTGCGGCCTTGAATGTTGAGAGGGCGCGGGCGCTTTACGGTATTCAGCGGGCAGAACTTCTGCCGACGGTAGATGCGGTCGGGAGCGGGAGCAAAGAACGTGTGCCGGCTGATCTTTCGTCCACCGGAAGAGCAATGACCTCTGAACGATATGGTGTCAATCTCGGTATAACTTCTTGGGAAATAGACTTTTTCGGCCGCATCCGCAGCCTGAAAGATCGGGCGCTGGAAGCATACCTCGCCACGGATCAGGCCCGCAGCAGTGCGCAAATCTCGCTGGTGTCCGCGGTGGCGCAAGCGTATCTGGCCCTGGCTGCGGACCGGGAAGCCCTCAAACTGGCGCGGTCCACGATGGAAACACAGCAGGCCGCCTACGATTTGACGCAGAAGCGTTACGAGGTCGGAATCGCGAACGAACTGGATCTGCGCCGATCCCAAACGCAGGTGGATACAGCCCGCGGAGACCTCGCCCGCTACATCCAACAGGTAGCGAAAGATGAAAACGCCTTGAACCTTTTACTTGGCTCACAGGCACCGAGCAACCTGTTACCGGTTGATTTGAGCAGCGTCATCCTTCCAAGAAAGATTTCTCCCCGTATGAGCTCCGAGGTTCTCCTCCTCCGTCCCGACATCCTTCAAACCGAACACCAACTGAAAGGGGCCTATGCCAATATCGGCGCCGCCCGTGCTGCTTTCTTTCCCCGCATCTCCCTGACGACCGCCATCGGAACGGCAAGCGCCGATCTGTCGGGGCTTTTTAAAGGCGGATCGGGTACATGGAGTTTCGCGCCGCGGATTACCATACCGATTTTTGATGCCCGCACGTGGTCGGCATACGCTGTGACCAAAATAGACAGGGAAATCGCCCTGGCCCAATATGAGAAGGCTATTCAAACGGCCTTCAAAGAAGTGGCCGATACCCTTGCCGAGCGGGGTACGGTGGACCAGCGAGTAGCGGCGCAACAATCCCTGGTAACTGCTGTTGCGGAAACCTATCGACTCTCAGATAAACGCTATACAATGGGGATTGACAGCTACCTGGGCGTTCTTGACGCGCAGCGATCTCTCTATGCGGCGCAGCAGGGGCTCATTTCGCTCCGCCTGGCCAGGCTCGCCAACCAGGTGATGCTTTACGCGGTACTGGGCGGAGGGGGTGAGTAATTGAAGGTCCCCGCTTACAAGGTAACCGACCAGGGGTAGGAAATACGGCCCAGCGCCCCGCGCTTCTTTCCCGGGTTTCAGCCCTTTATGCCCTGTCCGCCTCCTTATAGCGGTTGTAGTAGGAGAACACCCTCTTGATATAGTATCGTGTGGCCTTGAACGGTGGTATCCCTTGATACTCTCTGACGTTACTGCTCCCGGCGTTGTATGCCGCGAGGGCCATCCTGGTGTCCCCCCCGAACCTGTCGAGAAGCTGTTTAAAGTATCTGACACCGCCATGTATATTATGCTCGGGATTAAAACTGTCCTCCACACCGAGGGCCTTTGCCGTTGCGGGCATGAGCTGCATGAGCCCGCGTGCGCCCCTCCTGGAGACGGCCCTGGGATTGTAACTCGATTCCGCCATGATGATGGCCTGTATGAGTTCCGGCTCTACCTCATAGAGATCCGATGCCTTCTGTATGATCGAACGGAACAGTGGATCGGTTTCTTCGGGGGGGGACGACGATGAAGAGTTTTCCGATGGTTGAGGGGCGGGGGCTGAAGAGACTACGAGACCGTTCGGTGTTTGAAAATAGCTGTAATCGTGAAATACCCCTGGAATAACAATAAGCACGACTGTTCCGATGATGAATGCCATCCAACACATCAGAGCGGCGTGCCAGCGTAATGGCAAATCCTCGCTCATGGTAAGCTCCCTATAATGAATCGACAGGCTCTCTTATCCTCTTGGGCGGCGAGGGTAAAGGAACAGGGATGCTATGTCAAGAAAAAAATGCCTGTCTGGCAGGAAAGACTAGCAATGTCAGCTAGATAAATGTACGGACGGGAATACCATTTTGTGACAGATATTCTTTGATCTGGGGCACGGTATAGCGCTGATAGTGGACCATTGAGGCGATGAGCGCCGCATCCGCGCCCGATGACTTGAAGACATCGTACAGGTGCCGGGGTTCTCCCGCGCCTCCGGACGCGATGACCGGGATTGAAACAGCTCCGGATACGAGAGATGTCAGGGTGAGTTCATACCCCGTGTTCGTGCCGTCCGCATCGATTGAATTGAGGCAGATCTCACCGGCCCCCAGCCCCTGGGCCCGCTTCGCCCACTGGATGGCGTCCATCTCCACCGGGGTCCTCCCGCCATGTATGTATACCTCATACCCGGAGGGGGTAGCCGGGGTCTTTTCCACCCTCTTCGCGTCCATCCCCAGGACGATGCACTGGCTCCCGAATGCCCGGGCGCCTCTGTAGATGAGATCGGGGTCCTGGACGGCGGCGGTATTGATGCTGATCTTTTCAGCCCCGGCGGCCAGCACGCGGTGCATATCATCCAGCGAGCGTATACCTCCTCCCACCGAAAAGGGGATGAAGATCTCTTTCGCCACGCCCTTGACCACGTCTATGATGATATCTCTTTTATCGGATGAGGCGGTTATATCGTAGAAGACCAGTTCATCCACGCCCTGTGCGTAATACTGGGCCGCCATGGCAACCGGGTCGCCTATGTCGATATTCCCCTTGAATTCGATGCCCTTGGTCGTTTTCCCCTCTCTGACATCCAGGCAGATGATGATCCTTTTGCTCAGCATATCTATACCCTGCCGTTCCAGCTGCAGAAGTTTTCCAGGATCTGCAGACCGTGGCGGCCGCTCTTTTCGAGGTGAAATTGTGTCGCTATGACGTTTTCATGACCGATTACGGACGCAAAGGAGACCCCGTAGCCGGTCGTTGCTATGATATCCTCCTGCTTTTCAGGCGCTGGATAGTACGAGTGAACGAAATAGAATTGGGCTCTCGCGTCCACCCCCTGAAGTACGGGATGGGCCGATGTAACCGATATGTCGTTCCACCCCATATGTGGAATTTTGATGTCAGTACCCCGGAACCGTTTCGCCCTGCCGGGGATTATCCCCAGGCAGGGGGTGCCGTTATCTTCTTCACTTTCCCCCAGTATAATCTGTGCGCCCAGACATATCCCGAGGAACGGCTTTTCCTGCCCGATGGTCTCGCGGATCACGCCATCGAGGCCTTCGCGCCGTATGACCTCCATTGCCTCTCCCGCGGCGCCGACGCCCGGGAAGATGACCCTTTCAGACGCAAGGATCTCATCGTGCCGTTTGGTGATCCGGCACGCTACGCCGATGTGCCTCAGCGCCCGTGCGACCGACGTAAGATTTCCCGCCCCGTAATCGATAATAGCAATCATCTTTTATTCGCCGTTTTCCAGGGAGTTCATGATCGTCTCCGCGATGACATTGACTCCGTCACCCAGAAGAAATTCTACGGGAAGTGTATCAAGGTATTCGTCGTTCCATACAACGTTATATTCGTTTATGATATCTCTGATCTGGTTGAACTTATCGCCGAGGGCTGTTTTTTTCTCTGATGAGCTCAGGGCCTCCCTGAAGATTACATGGAGAAGCAGTATCTTGTGTATAAAAGCCCCCCCTTCGAGGAGCGGTATAATAACAAGTGGCGCGTGATCGGATTTTCCGAGTCCCGCGTACACGTCCCCGGTGCTCACGATCGTCTTCTTCGCGCCGCTGAGAGGGATCGGAGACTCCGCCCGTGACTTCATATGGAGGGAAACACCCCCTCTCTTCTCTATCGATATGGTGGTCCGGTCTGCCGGCTTTCCTTCATCGCCAAGGCCCTCTATGGTATACAGCGTGTATCCCCGTACATCGGACGTGACCTTCTGCAGCCTCCCGATGGTGAGACCGCCCTTGCTTGTCAGGTTGTCGGGTGAGAAGCCGAGGCCCTTCAGGAAACCGAAGATGACACCACGGACGGCCTCTTCTTTTCTGCTGGTTCCTACCGTTACCGTTTTTGCCTGGTGCCGGATCGCGTCGATGGGGCGCGCCAGTTCATCAATGGCCCTGCCGAGGCAGATATCCAGCATGTCGAGGGGTGAGGGAGAGACCCGTGTTCCTTTAAAATCGACACGAAACTCTTCCAGGGGCAGTTTCCCGGAGGCGTATTTGAGCAGGAGAGTGATATCCGACGCCGCATCAACCCCCATGGATGAAAAAAACCCCTGGTTTCTGCGGGAATGAAAGGATGCGGAAAACTCGTCTATTACCTTGTGGAGACCGGGATCCGTCAGTTTTTCAACGAGAAGGCCTTCCTTTGCGTCCAGTTCATCCGTTTTGAGCAGCAGCCTTTTCCTGAAGTCGCGGATAAACTCCCCGTCATCATTGATGGTGCAGGCCGCATAGTAGCCCCACAGATGTCCGGCCAGGGTGTTCAGGATGACGGATATCGGGAAGGATGCCTTCGGCACGTGAATCACCCAACCGGCGATGCCGTCAAATGCCCTCTCCCCCTCGTCCGCGATGACAACCACCGATGCCGCGTGGGCCTTGAAGATCGACACGTCCTTGGCGATATCCGCGAGGACATAGTCCGGTGTCCCGGCGACGCACGCAATGATCAGCGGTTCTGAAGAGAGGTCGATATGTTTCTTGTCCTCGACGATATCCGATGAGATCGTCTTGTAACACAGCTCGCTCAGCTTGATCCGTATCTCGTCCGCGGCAACCTTGTTGGGGCCACTCCCCACAACCGCCCAGTATCGCTTTTTCCCGGCGATGGAGCGTGCGGTTTCCCGGATATACTCTTTCCCCGCAATCACGCGGTTCATCGCGTCGGGTGCCTGTTCGAGGCTCTCCAATACCCCGGCCGTCAGGTCATCCGGCAGGGTGCCGAGGGTCTGGGCCAGATAGAGGGCCAGGATATATCCCGCAACGATCTGGGAATAAAATGCCTTTGTTGACGCCACGGACATCTCTATGTCCCGCCCGTCGCTTGTATAAAAGACGCCGTCCGCCACATGGGTGATATCGGATTGTCTCCGGTTGACGATGGCGATCAGGTGCGCCCCCCGCTCCTTTGCCATGGCCACGGCCCTGTTGGTGTCGGTCGTTGTCCCGGATTGTGTCACCGCGATAACGAGCGTGTCCTCCAGGTCTTCCGCGAGACAGAAACCGCTCAATTCAGATGCCGTTTTCGCCTCGATCGCGATGCCCAGTCCCTTTATATACTTTGAGAATGCCCCGGCGATCGCCGCACCCGCCACAGCCGCCGTCCCCTGTCCTATCACGAAGATATTCCGTATATCTCCCCGCGAAAGGGCATCGTGCAACCTCCGGGGGATAATATCATCGCCCAGATTGAAGGTGACGTTCGCGCTGCCGTTTGTACGGTACTCGATACGGTATTTGCCCCGCAGGGTCTTTTTTACGGAGAGGGGCGCGTCCGTGATTTCCTTCAGGAGAAAGTGAGGATACCCTCTGCGGTCTATATCCCTCGTGGTGATCCGGGTCTTCTGGATCTTTTCGTCCCCGATCTCAAAGGGGTGACCGTCATAACAGGAGGCACGTATCCCGCCGCCGTCCTCCAGCACATAGATCTGTCCCCTTGTCTCGGGCCGGCCGGGTATCCGTTCGACCTCTCCATCCATCTTGATGAAGCGGGGAGTGAGTTCCACCAGTCCGTACAGTTCCGAAGAGAACATGTACTGGTTGTCGCACAGACCGATATAGAGAGACTGGCCGCTTCCCCTGAGTGCGAGAAAGATCTTTCCCGGTTCCAGGTTGCTCTGCATGGCGATGGCGTGTGATCCCTCGAAATCGTTCAGGGCCAGGCGGAGCGCCTCCTGAAGATCGCATCCTTCATACAGATATTGTTCTATCTGAAGGGAGATGATCTTTGTGTCCGTGGTCACCCGGTGGTCTATGAGCTCCGCCCCGCCCGCCTCGATCGATGTCCGGAGGGAGCGGTAGTTGTCTATGTCCCCGTTGAGCGCGACATGGATCGCCCAGTTTCCGGAGCCGTAGCGGGGATATTCCTTGACGGGGAGCGTGATCCCGGACGAGATGTCAAGGCCATCTGCCAGGGTGAAATTGTTTACGGGATGGCAATTTTCCACATTGATGGCCCCTACGGACGCCCAGCGCGTGTGGGCGAGGAGCGTCTCGTGTCCAGTCCCCCCCCCGATGCATGTTCTGAGTATCTCATCCGATTGGATCCTCTCCCGCAGGTATCGGGTGTTTTCGCCCAGCGCCCCGGTTACAGAGGCCCGCTTGTAGGTAAAGGTCAGCAGCGGGTCAGTGTCTGAAGATAGACCGGACAGAGTGATAGCGCCGTCCAGCAGGTCGCCGGGAGCGGTTCTCTTCAGAAAATCATCGTAGAGTCCGTCGGCCTTCAGGGCCCGTATACTGTTGTCCAGCGATTTTCTGTTCTCCGGGCAGAATGATATCTCTATCCCCGCAGAGTCCCGCCCCCTGATCTCTATTCGGTCCAGTGAATTGAGGAGCAGGTTGACCCTCCAGTATATCCCGAGACCTTCTTCGGGCAGGGCCTTATGCGCGGGTCCGGCAAGGCGCGTGGTCTTTTCCAGGTTTGCCAGGATATCCTTCTCCAGCGCCCACGCGGCGTCCTTCAGGATCTCGAGGGATTCGTTGAGGAGCTCCATCTCGCCCGTGGAAATCCCCCCCGCAGCCTCCTCTATCAGGACATCTTCCCCCGACAGGAACGAGTTCATTGCCTTCGACAGGGCGGTAAGGTCTGAACTTCCATTATGAGCGAAGAGGCCCAGTGGGTCCTTTTTAAGGTCGAGGATGAGCCCTTCCAGTCTGTGCAACGGCTCCCGACCTCCCAGATATTCCTGCGGGGTTATGGAGCCGGCGAGAAGGGACTTGAGGTTGTGACTCCGGATATCTTCAAAGAGAGAGGCAATTGAACCGTCGGTGCGCTTTTCCCGCCCTGGTTTTATCGCGAGGATCCCTGCCAGGCCGCAGGGCAGGGTCGTAAGGGTCGCCGGGAAGATAATGACGGACCTAACCGGGGCGTGACGCGGGTCATGGCCGATAAGAACACGCCACCGTTTCAGGCGTTGGAACACAATCGGCACATCTCCAAGTTTGAACATGACTGATATCCCGTGTACATCTTCTTCCGCCCGCCTCTGACAGGCTGGTTCTCTTAACCCTTATTGGATTGGTACTTTAAAGCGGCCCGTATAAATTCCGTGAAGAGCGGATGGGGCCTTCTCGGTTTTGATTTGAATTCGGGATGAAACTGGCAGCCCAGAAACCACGGATGCTCAGCGATCTCCACTATCTCAACTAGCTCCCTATCGGGGGCGGCCCCGCTTATGCGTAGTCCCCCTTCGGTAAGGACATCTTTATATTCGTTGTTGAATTCATACCGGTGCCGGTGCCGTTCACTGATCTTCTTTTGCCCGTACGCCTCGAATGCGAAGGAAGAATTTTCAAGCACGCAGGGATACGCCCCCAGCCGCATGGTTCCCCCCTTGTCAGAGATATCTCGCTGTTCGGGGAGGAAGTCGATCACCGGATACGGCGTATCGGCGTCGAATTCAGAGCTGTTGGCCTTCTCCAGCTTGCAGACATTCCGCGCGTATTCAATCACCGCCATCTGCATCCCCAGGCAGATTCCAAAGAACGGAATCCCCTGTGTCCGCGCGTGGGTGACCGCCTGGATCATCCCCTCGATGCCCCGTTTCCCGAATCCCCCCGGCACCAGTATCCCGTCGATGCCGTCAAACTGACTGTCGATCCCCGTCTGCTCTATCTGTTCCGAATCGATGAAACGGAGCGTGACCCGGCATTCGCTGGGGAGGCCGCCGTGAACCAGCGCCTCATTCAGACTCTTGTAAGAGTCCGCCCAGTCGACATATTTTCCCACGATGGCAATAATAACCTCGTTAGAGGGGGTTTTCAACTTGCGTACCACTTCTTCCCAATCTCCGAGATCCGGCTGACCGGTCCAGATATTCAGAAGATCGACGATCTTCTGATCCACACCTTCCTGATGATATATGATGGGGACTTCATAGATGTACTCCACGTCCTTGGCGGTAAAGACCGCCCCCGGCTCCACGTTGCAGAAGAGGGATATCTTCTCCCGTATCTCTTTCGACAGGAAGTCCTCCGTCCGGCACAGAAGGATGTCGGGCTGGATACCTATCTCCCGGAGGGCTTTGACGCTGTGCTGAGTGGGTTTTGATTTTACTTCTCCGGCGGCCTTGAGGTAGGGGACCCAGGTGAGATGAATGAATATCGCGTTTTGTTTCCCCGCCTCATTCTTGAACTGCCTGATGGCCTCCAGAAAGGGGAGACTTTCGATATCCCCGACAGTCCCCCCGATCTCCACGATGGCCACATCGCTTCCGTTTGCCGCCGCCTTGATATAGTCTTTTATCTCATTGGTAATATGGGGGATTACCTGAACAGTGCCCCCCAGATACTCCCCGCGCCGCTCCTTCGATATGACCGAGAAGTATACCTGCCCCGTGGTCAAGTTGTTTTCCTTGCCGAGGTGGCTGTCGGTGAAGCGCTCGTAATGTCCCAAGTCCAGATCGGTTTCCGTGCCGTCATCGGTCACGAAGACCTCCCCATGCTGGAAGGGGTTCATCGTGCCGGGGTCGACGTTGATATAGGGATCCAGTTTTTGATGAGAGACTTTAAGCCCCCGGGATTCCAGGAGAGCCCCTATGGAGGCCGCCGCGAGACCCTTGCCGAGGGAAGAAAGCACGCCGCCGGTGATAAAGATAAATTTAGTTCGCATATAGTTGCCTTCCCTTGTCTGTGTTGTCGTAAATAATCATGGGGCCCGGCCTATGTCAACATACTTTTTCTCGCAATGTCCGGAGCCCCCGACACGCTGCTGTCAGGCGTTTGCCACCTTACGCGGGAAGATCGGCATAATCGGTTTGAATTGCCCCGCGGGGACAGATGGCGGTGCATGTGTAGCAAAGCAGGCACTTTGACTCGTCTATGGTGAAGACCGCCCCGTCGCGCGTTATCGCCTCCTGGGGGCAGTTCTCGATGCATTTATCACAGAGGATGCAGGTGCCGCAGCTTATACACCGGTCAAGATCACCTGCTTCTCCGCCGAAATATACGGTGCGGATCCTGCTTTTGGGCACCGGGTTCTTTTTAGGATATAGAAATTCTTCGTTATTGAGAGAAGCATGGATCTGCATGGCCGCCAGGCGTCCCATCCCGATCGCGTCGCTTATGAGTCCGGGCGCGAGGATATCCCCGGCCCCGTACACCTTTGGATTGCTGCTCCGGAAGGACTTTTCGCCCGTTACCATGTAGCCACGCTCATCCAGAAAGACCGACTCAGGAAGGAACGATGTATCCGGTGCCTCGCCGATGCTGAAGAAGATGACATCGGCCTTTATGCTGGTTTTGTCGGTGAGGTAGATGGTTTTGGCTGTAACCTTCTCTACCTTTTTCGGCCACAGGATCTGTGTCCCAAGACTGGTTGCCATCTCCAGTTCCTTCCCGAATGCCAGGGGTTTCTGGATATCGATGGCAGTCACCTTTTTCGCGCCCAGCCGCCAGGATTCGCAGGCCATATCCATGCCGACGTTCCCCGCGCCTATGATGACCACCTCGCGGCCGCTCAGGTCCATAGGTTTTCCATCGTTGATATCCATCAAAAACTGCAGGCCCGACAGGATTCTCTCGCCGCCCGGATACGGGATCCTCTTTGTCAGCTGTGCGCCCGTGGTAACCAGGACGGCATCGCTCTCATCATGGAGTTTCTGAAGGGTATCACGGTCTATAGTCTGGTTTTTCTGAAGTTCTATCGGCAGGGAGAAGATTCGGGCCATATCTCTATCCAGGGCCTCGTCGGAGAGGCGATCTCTGGGTATTGCCCGTCGTACCTTGCCCCCGGGGTTATTCCCGGAGTCGTATATCTTGACGCGGTATCCGCGTCTTGAGAGCTGCCATGCCGCCGACAGACCGGCAGGGCCTGCGCCTATGATGGAGATCAGCTCCTCCCTTTTCTTTCCGAGCATTTTCGGCGCGAAATCGGGGTAATATTCCCTGGCAACCCGCTGGATTTCAACGGGGCCGTCCAGCATATTTCTGCTGCACCCGTCCATACAGGGGGCTGGGCAGACTGTGCCGCATACCGACATCCTGAAGGGGGTGTACTCATCCATCAGGGTCTGGGCTTCGATGACCTTTTCGTCTTTGATAAGGTTCAAGAAGACCGGTGTGGGGATTCCGGTCGGACAGTTATAAGCGCACGGCGGGGTGAGATCGACGTGGAGGGGTTTGGCAGTCTTTATGTTCATCCCCGGGGTGTAGAGTTTACCAAAAGGCCGGGCGCCCTTCTTGGTGATTTTGGTAAAGTCGTCGGGGGAGATGTGCTTCAGATCGATCTCCATATCCCGGGCGTATTCCGCCAGTGCCTCACTGAGGAAGGCCCTGTCCGTGTCGTCGATATCCGAGAAGATCGCGCCGATTCCCAGTTGATGGGGCTCGATGTGTCCCCTCACATAGATGACTCCTCCGTGGATTCCGGTACCGATGTCCTGCCCCACGGGGGAACCTGCCACGTTGTTCAGGTTGAGGACCACCAGCTTTCCGCCCGCCATGTATTCCCCGCAGTAGTCCTTCGTCGTACCGCCTATGATGAGCCAGGGGACCTGGTCTTGATACTCCTTCATATGTATCCCGGCGCGGTACTCGACGTCCCCCTTTATAAAGATCTTTCCGCCCCGCATGGAATGGCCGGGGATCTCACCGGCCTTCCCGTGGATGACGATCTTGCCGGCATTCATGGTGTTTCCCACGCCGTCCTGCGCGTTTCCGAAGACCGTCAGGCGGGAACCGTTCATGAAGGCCCCGAGGTCCTGTCCCGGGGTGCCGTGAATCTCCAGCACGGCGTCGCTGTGCAGCCCTCCGCCAATGTATCGTTGCCCCAGGATGTTCTTCAGGAGGATCCTCTTCTCACCCCTGGCGAGATATCCCCGTATATGTCTGTTCAGGGACCGGTAATACAGTCCCTTTGTGTCTATCGTCAGCATGTTTGTTATGCACCGGCGTGTTTAATTTCTAAAATTCGTAACTCTTCTTCGTTCAACCCGATCCCTCTGAGCCTGTCGCGGTTGCTCCGGAGGGCCTCTATGGCGCTGATGCCCATGGATCCCATCAGCTCCTTTATCTCTTCCCCCCACGCGTGGAGGAGGTTTTTGAGGGCCTGTGTCGCCTGTTCGACATCGATCCGTTCCGCAAGGCCCGGCTTGTTTGTGGTAATTCCGTAGGCGCACTTGCCGCTGAAGCACCGCTGGCATAACCCGCATCCGAGCGCGACCAGGACCGGTGTTCCAATATACACGGCATCAGCGCCGAGGCAGATAGCCTTCAGCACATCGGACGAGCACATGATCCCCCCCGAGGCAACGAGGCTGACGGTATCCCTGATCCCCTCTTCCCGCAGACGTGTGTCGGCGGCGGATATGGCAAGTTCGATGGGAATCCCCGTGCTCTGTCGTATCTGAAGGGGGGTTGCCCCCGTGCCGCCCCTGAATCCGTCGATGGCGATGATATCCGCGCCGGCCCGCGCGACCCCGCTCACGATAGGGGCAACGTTATGCACGGCGGCGATCTTGACGGAGACGGGGACCCTGTATTCCATGGCCTCCTTGATCGCGTAGATGAGTTGCCGCAGGTCCTCGATGGAGTATATGTCGTGATGCGGGGCTGGTGACAGTGCGTCGCTCCCCTCCGGAATCATCCTCGTCTCCGAGATGGCCTTCAGCACCTTTTCCCCGGGCAGATGGCCCCCGATCCCCGGTTTCGCCCCCTGACCTATCTTGATCTCCACCGCCGCGGCGGATTTCAGATAGTCCTCGCTGACGCCGAACCGCCCCGAGGCGACCTGGACGATCGTGTTTTCCCCGTACATCCTCAGGTTCTTGTAGAATCCGCCTTCCCCCGTGTTCCAGTACGTTCCGACGGCTTGTGTCGCGCGGGCCTCGGCCTCCTGGACCCGTTTGTTTACGGCGCCGAAACTCATGGCCCCGAACATGATCGGCACGTCCAGCTTGAGCTGGGGACCGATCTCCTCCCCGTACCGGTCGGGTTTTCTCCCCAGATACCGGCGGATCTCCATGGGCTCCCTCAGGGGATCGATGGAGGGATTGGTTACCTGGCAGGCATCGAACATGATATGGTCAAAGTACCGCTTCTGGGGTCCCGTCGCGCCGTTGCCGACGAGCAGTACGCCCCCCTCGGCCCCCGCCTGCCGCCAGACGTTGCCGATATAATCGGAGGTCCAGTATCCGTGAGAGGTATGCATCGGCTGGTGCTCGATGTGAATCGCGCCCTCGGGGCACATCTTCACGCACCGCTGGCAGGAGTTGCACGCGGTGAGATTGGCCCGGGGCCGGTAGCGCACCTCCCCATCATCATCCTTTACCGGGTGCATTGATATCTCTCCGAAGGAGCACTCCTTCGAGCAGATGGCGCAACCGTTTTTATAGTCGCACCTTTCGATATCGAACTCGGGATGAAAGGGGGGGATCGTCTTCCAGTTGTTTTCCATGCCGTTCATCAGATGGCTTCCTTATATCCTTCGAGCATATCGATCATGACCGGTTCACCGCCCCTCGGTGACCACAACCTGTCCACCTCGGGGGACAGGAACCGGATGCTGCACTCTTCGGATGAGGCGTAGTAGGTGTTTCCCACCTGAGCGCACACGACGGGACGGAGTTTGTTCCGGTCATTGAGGACTATCGCGCCGCCCTTATGCGTCAGGACGATGCCGAAGGGGCCGTTGACGATGGCGGTGCCGTAAATCTGTCTGAGATACCGGTCCTTCTCGTCGCCTCTCCTGTCGATTTCCTCCCAGAGGGCCGGAGCCATAACATAGCAGGCATCCCTCTTAGAGAGTCCGTCTCTCCTGGTGAGCTTGTCGTATATATACGATATAACTTCCGTGTCCGTCTGCAGGAGACACTGGTATCCGTTCATCTCAAGCCAGCGCACATTGGTGCCGTAGCTGGTTATCTCGCCGTTGTGGACGACCGTTTTGTCGAGGATCGTAAAGGGGTGAGCGCCGCCCCACCACCCGGGCGTGTTGGTGGGGAACCGGTTGTGGGCCACCCACATATAGCCCCGGTAGTCTTCGATGCGGAAGTAGTCCGCAATATCTTCGGGATACCCCATCCCCTTGAATACGCCGATATCCTTCCCCGAAGAGACCACGAAGGCATCCTGCATGGTGTTGATGTGCATGACGGTCTCGACGATATAATCCTCCTCCGTCTGCTGCGGAGAGAGAAACTCCTCTATGGGCTTGAGGAAATACCGCTTGAAGTAGGGCCCCCGGGGTATGCGATCGTTCGGATAGACCGGTATCTGCTCCGACTGGTATACATTTGCCCTGCTCTGGAGGTAGTCTTCGACCGCTGTAACGGCCGGGTTGTGGCGGTCTCCCTCATACATGATATGGAAGGCGTACTTGTCCCTGTTCTCGGGATACGCGCCGTAGACGGCAAATCCGCCGCCCAGGCCGTTCCCCCGGTCCCTCTGGATCCGGATGGCCTCCTGTATATGGCTTCCATCAATACGCTTACCGTCGGTATTGATAATCCCTACTATCCCGCACATGACATACCCCTTTGTACCTTGTTATGAAGAAACATAATCACTCAATTGCTTGTGCTGTTCTCCGGCTGCAGCCAGTGCTCTTTGACGAAGGTCGACGAGCCACAGAAAGTTCGAATATATCCTTTTCGCCTGCGCACAGAGCGTTCCCTCTATTGTTTCAAAGGTTTGCACACACCCTTCGCATAAAGGCATCGTGCCCAGCCAGTCTGTCAGCATGCCCCGCGTCACCTCGACATGAAACTGGAGGGCATACGCGTTGCGGTATCTGAAGGACTGATTCGGACATGCCCCTGAGGTCACGAGGAGCGTTCCCCCGTACGGCACATCGAAGGTGTCCTCGTGCCACTGAAAGACCTGTATCGTGCCGGGGATACCTTCGAACAGGATATCCTTGCTTCCGGCATTCGTGAGAGCAACGCTCCTCCACCCTACCTCCTTGTGTGGGGCCTTGATGACGGGAGCGTAACAAGCCTTTGCTATCAGCTGGGCGCCAAGGCAGATGCCGAGCGTGGGGATGTTGGCATCGATAACCCTTCTGAGAAACTCGGTTTCCTCCCGCAGAAAGGGATATCTGCCCTCCTCGTAGACATTCATCGGCCCGCCCATCGATACAAGGGCGTCAAAGCCGCCGATGTCATCCGGCAACGGATCCCCCTTAAAAACTCGAATGGTTCGAATATCCGCCGCTACGTCGCGGAGAAAATCCCCAAGCGTGCCCGGCCCCTCTGCCTCCGCATGTTCAACAATCAATACCCTTGTCATGAGTAACTATTCAGCACAATGTTCTTTCACATCCATAAATGCTGGGCACTTTCCC